>JBHEOF010000042.1:23924-27722 GCA_046261715.1 Bacteroidales bacterium | reverse complement strand
GTCCTTAGAATCCTTACCATGCCTAAAGCTGATTCACGCACTGAATTCCAGAATCCTTTTTCTTTTACTTCAACTTTATCAACCTGATAAGGAATGAGAGAAAGCAAAAATACCGACAATACGCCCAAAACAGCCGCGATAGGAAAAATATAAACGAAAATATAATTGTCAATATCAAGCAACCAGCCATATGCAAAAGTGGTGATCATCATCACAATTTTATTGAGCGTAGTGGCATAGCTGAATAATCGGCTAAAATTCTCATGACGGTAGGATGTTTTCAAAAACAGGTTAATGGTAGGCCAGATGACCGTATTTCCCAGGTAATAAACCAGGAATATCGCCAGAAATATATAATGATATACGGAATCGCCTCCTAAATTTTCTGGACTTCGGGGGAAAAAAAGCAAAAGCAGCAAGGGCAAGCGCGAAAGCAAAGCTGCCCGGCGCAATACATTTCTTTTATTTCGGATACGTTTGAGCCATTCATTCATGAAAATCAACAGCAGAAAAACGGCCATGCTGAATTGAAACAGCACAGCAAGCTGATAATTGGTGCCCAGAAGACTCTTTACAAAAACAAACTCATTCAGGATGATCAAACCCGCTATGATGCCTTCAAGGAATGAGTAGGACATATGCAGCACAAAGGCCTTCTTCTCACGGGGTAATAACTCGCTCATATTATCAACTTTCAGGCAAAAAACAACTCAGGATAATCGACTTTTTTGCGGACTTCTTCGGTGTTAAGTTTTCCTGCAAATTCTTTTCGCAGGAATCGCACAGTGGGGTATGCCTCCATCATATTTTCATCGTAAGGTACGAAAAGCTTTGTAAGATCATCCTTGCTGGCATTTGGGTTCAGGTATTTCAATACCTTCTCATCGGGTAGGATGAGTAGCATACGTTGTCCATTGGGAGCTTTGGGGTTGTTGTGAAGCTTTTGGGCAAGCGGATTGGGTGGAGTCGTAATGATGGAAAAGTTTGCAGTGATCTCACCGGTTTCTCTATCAACACTTTCATCCCATACTCCGGCTGCATAAAAGAGACCTTTCTTTGGCTTCATAAAATGGGGATAAACTTCACCGCTAAAGTGAAAAAACTCGTAATAACCGTCAAGCGGAATAATACAACGGCGCGAAAAAACAACATCGCGATGGACAAAAAAGATTTTCTCGCAGGTTGAATTAATCATTTCACGGGAGTAAGATTTGCCGGTTTTAGGATTGGTATAGCTCCAGGGCAAACCCCAGATCATATTTCTGAACTGCAAACTCTTTTCCTTGTCATGCATAAGCACTGAAATTTCAGGCCGGGCTTTACCAATGGCTACATAGTATTCCTTAAATGGCATTTCGGCTTTGCCCACAAAAGTTTTGTAAAACAGCTGAGCGATCTCATCATCGGGATCCAGTTGCAGGCGACGCAGCATCTCTTCGCGTACTTTTTTGGTTCCGACCCAGTAGCACATAGTTTTTTGGTTTAGAGGTTTATAGATTAGCTGCGGAGCAGTGTTAACATTTGTAGCTACAAAGCATCAATAACATTTTTAGCTGCAGAGCAGCGAAACAATTTTTAAGGACAACAAAGAATAACAAACCAAAATTATAAATTACCAAAACAAAGATATAACAAAAAACCCGGCATTGCTGCCGGGTAAACCCATTTGTAAGTTATTGCCCAATTGGCTTTGAATAAAAGTTTATTGTATGGAATATCTTAATCCAAGATAGAACATCCTTCCCATAATAGGACCCCAAATCATAGATGCATCAAACAAGTCGGCAGTAAATGGATCGGTGGAACCGATAATGGGATTAAGCTGCTTGTAATTGGTAAGGTTTTCACCACCAATGTAGATATCAAAACTATTCCACTTACGGGTTACCTGGCCATGAACAATTACATGTGCAGGAGACTCTGCGGGCATTTGAAATTGATCCGGAAGCATTGATGTATCCGGAATCCGGCTACTGCCATTAAACTGACCGGTTAGGTCGATCTGCCAGTTGTTATTACGACTGGCCCATGAACCTGAAAGCAAACCTTTGTAATTATTCACAAAAGGCTTTCTTACCAGTTCATCATTAATGGTAGTTTTCACATCTGTAAAACGGATGGCGGCTGTAACTTCAAAGAAAAGTGCAGGTTCAAACTTCAACTCAACCTGCGAGTTATTTGCATAAGACTTCCCGTTAAGGTTATAGAACATAGCCATGCCATAATCGGTGTCCACGTCAACGATCAACTGATTTACGAAATCAGTGCGGTAATACTCAGCCGCGATAGATGCTTCTCTGCCAAACAGATTAAAACTCTGGGTTAAACTTCCACCATAATTCCAGGCTTCTTCGGGATTAATCTCTTCAATAAAAATCAATTGGCGGTTGCTTACCAGCAATCCGGTATTTTCTGCCAGCAAATTCGGCACCCTGTATCCTTTTCCTGCTGATGCTCTCAGAGTAGTTGTGGAAGTCAGGTTTGAACGGATATGCAAACGGGGCGAAAAGAAAGTACCGTATATGTTATGAAAATCAGCACGTGCACCCAAAATACCCACAAACTTATCATGATGATGAAATGTATATTGGGCAAAAACTCCGGGAACGGACTCAGTACGATCAAAATTTGTTTCACTCTCTGATGCGGTCAGATTTTCTTTATAATCGTCAAAAAGGAAACTGAATCCTGCATTGATCTTATGATCAGGATCACCGGCGATGGAATTTTCGTAAATGATATTGGCATAAATAGTGTTTTGCCGACCGGCATACTCATTCCATCCGTAATTGGAATCATGATTATGATGTATAAAACTTAATTGTGTTCCTATACTTCCGTCGGGTTGCCCGGGCAGGAAAAACCCCGTGCGTGCGAAGGCTTCATAGCGATCAGTTTTTACACCAAAGCCATAAAAACCGGGGGAACCCATCTGTTCACCATTTTCGAAAAATGATAACTGCCCTCCCCTTCGGTTTTCCTGCATCACTCGAAATCCAAACTGTGATTCCATAACCCCTGGGCGATCGTAACGGTAACGATTAACAATATTATACTTGCGCATAAGCGGATGATCAAGGAATGAATCACCGTTGTGGTCAAATTGATTTTCGAGTATTTCGCCATGAGCCAGCACCATTGTTGACCATTGATCGTTAAGGCGGGTTGCAGCATTTATTGTACTCTCAAGCCGTCCGAAATCATTACCGTAAAAATTATAAAAAAACATATCGGATGATTCGGGCTTTTTCAGTTCCACATTGATTTGCCCGGTAATAGATTCATAACCGTTTATAACACTACCTGCTCCTTTGGAAATATGGATCGACTCCATCCATGGTCCCGGAATAAAACCCAAACCATAAGGTTGCCCAAGTCCGCGAATTGTAGGGGTATTCTCAGTAAGGATCTGGCTGTAAATACCTGCCAGACCAAGCAGCTGGATCTGCTGAGCACCCGAAACGGCATCAGTGAATGTAACATCCACTGAAGCATTGGTTTCAAAAGCTTCAGAAAGGTTGCAGCACGCAGCCCGTTGCAATTCATCTTCTGTTACAACATTGGTAAGAATAGGCTCCATTGAAGAAACATGAGAACCAGGACGACGCCTGGCTACAACTACTTCATCAAGATTTTGCGTAGATTCAAGTAGTACATCTATCCGGGTTTGTCCAGGCTCAATCATCAGGGTATCGGCCTGATATCCAATAAAACTTACAACAATGGCATGGGGAAGAGTTTGCGTAACTTTCAGACTGAATCCTCCGTTCTCATCGGTTGCTACTCCACTTGTAGTTC
>JBHEOF010000042.1:509-23914 GCA_046261715.1 Bacteroidales bacterium | reverse complement strand
AACGACATTGGCACCCGGAAGAAATACCTCATGGGAATGATCGCCTTGGGGCTCATTACCATAAACTTTGCCTTTTAAAGTTTCCTGTGAAAATAATGAGAAACTGAATAAAGCGAAAAATAAAAAAACTATTGATTTATTAAAAGTATACATAACATTTCTGATTTCAGGTTAGTAAAGTAATTGTGACGTATTATTCGTCATTGATACCATCTTGCTCATAAACCAAGCAAGGTAGAATTAAGCCTGAAATGAAATGTGATCTGTCTTTAACTGATGAGAATAAAGGATGAAATCTTTCCCCACCCACTTTGGTGGTGGAATAAAGTTGTTGTTGGGTGTAAAAATATATTCGCTGCTATCAAATCCATGAAGTTCATTCAATAAGATTGAAGCGATTTGAAACTCTAAGAGTTCAATTTTTAATTGCTGCCTGTCAAGAGATATATCATACTCGTTTATTACGTAGAGTACTTCATCCTTGCAACAATTTTCACAATGTGTTTGCGTATCATTTGCTGAGCAGCAGGAGGAAGTTTCATCAACAGTCAGTTGACAAGAATTTTTATGATTGTGATTGTGACTTTGATGCTCGCAGCAATCATCAATCTGGGAGAAAAGATAAACGTCCGAACTTTCGCAAGCCATACAATGATGAATAAGCAGCCTCATCCCAGTAAATGATACCAGGAAGATAAATGCAAGTGCCCATGTTAATATGTACTTTAGAATATTCTGCATTTTTATATTATAAGACTGAAAATTTAATGATAAAAACTAAAATGCATCATTGGGTTTCGCTGAGTTTATAATCTCCGAGGTTTTCAATGATATCGTTCAGAAAATCAATATCAGGAACATTATCAGCTTCAATACTTACAGCTTCCTTCTCTTGTGAAATATCAACCTGATTTATACCTTCCAGTTTCAGCAATGCATTTTGTACACGGCTGACGCAATGCTGGCAATGCAGGCCACTGATTTTAAATTCTTTCATTTCCATAAAAATATTTACAAGTTTAATTTATTCCTCATCATACCTTTTATTCTTTTTCAGCATCTCAGGATCTCTTTCGTAAATACAGCATTGATGCAGGTTGGAATGAGTTTCTTCATCAGTAATGAAGTTTTCGGTATCATGACCTGCTTTGGCAATGGCCCGCTCTACTGTTTGCTGATCGGTTCGGTCAGTGCGAAAAGCCAGAGTCAATGTCTGTTCTTCCTGATCCCAGTTTGCCTTGCGAACACCACGCACACTGTAGGCAGCTCTTTCAATACGGTCTTTACACATGCCACAGTTACCCAAAACGGTAAACTCAACTTCTTCAACGTTGCGCCCCTGGGCTACTGCATCATAATGGGGAATTAATAAAAGTGTGAATAATGATAAAAAAGTTATCAGACTTATTTTTTTCAACATAATGAATCAATTTTAAAAGTTTTTAATCAAGTTTTTTATTGGAAATCTAATAATATTAGGGATGGTTATATAAAGATACTTAGATTTTTATTTTAATCCAAAAACGATTTTAACCTGAAAAATGTTTAAATTTTGTTGGCCAATAAAAGCGAACCCGAATATTACATTATAAAATTAACAACCATATTTAACCTGAATTAACTATCACCGGCCGAAACAATACCTGTGACAAGTTGTTTAGCACCTGTTCACATAAGGAGTATAATTTATTCATTTCAAAATAGTGTATCAAAAATCTCTTATATTTTTTATTTTCCTTTCACTTTCTACTTTGGTATTTTCAGAACAGAGATTTACCCTCAGGGGATCGGTTCGTGATGCGTCAAGTGGAGAGTACCTTACCGGGGTGAATATTTTTATTCCGGAGATTGATGGTGGTGCTGTAACTGATATTGAAGGACATTACAATATAAAGCTCGTTGAAGGAGAATATACTTTAATCTTCTCATTTATTGGTTATAAACGTGTTGAGCAAAAAATTGTTATGGACACAGATAAAACGCTCGATGTGTTTTTACAAAACGGGGGGTTGCGTCTTTCTGAGGTGGTTGTTACTGCTGAAAGATCAGGCCGTAACGTGGAAAGAGCCGAGATGAGTACTGTTAACCTTGATATTGAATCCATCAGGAATTTACCTGCTTTTCTGGGTGAAGTTGATGTACTGCGTGCCATTCAGCTATTGCCGGGTGTGCAATCAGCAGGTGATGGCAATACAGGTTTTTTTGTGCGTGGCGGAAATGCCGACCAAAACCTGGTGTTACTTGATGATGCTGTGGTTTTTAACGCATCTCACCTGTTCAATTTCTTTTCCGTTTTCAATCCGGATGCAGTAAAAGATGTTCAGTTGTACAAGGGCGGAATTAACCCCGAGTATGGAGGACGCCTTTCTTCGGTACTTGACGTGGGTATGAAAGATGGTGACAAAAATCAGTTTAAGATGAACGGAGGATTAGGACTTATTTCAAGCAGGCTCACAGTGGAAGGACCCATTCAGCGGGGCAGAAGTGCATTTCTGTTCTCTGGCCGCAGAACCTATGCCGATCTTTTTCTCAAACTTTCTTCTGATGAAGCTCAGCGCGAGTCGCAACTTTTCTTTTTCGACTTCAACGGAAAAATGAATTATGTACTCAACGATCAGAACAGGTTATTTTTTACAGGCTATTTTGGAAGGGATGTAACCGTATTTAGTGAGTTTTTTAGTTTCGACTGGGGAAATGCCACCAGCAGTATGCGCTGGAACAGGATTTATAATGACCGTATGTTCAGCGATTTCTCTATCCTTTATAGTAATTATAAGTTCAATATCGCAGGTGAAGTAGGTCCTGCAAGTTTCAATTGGCAATCATTTCTGAATAATGTAAATCTGAAAGCAGACTTCAATTATATTTTTAACGAAAACAATAGATTTACTTTCGGACTCCAAAGTATCTATCATAAACTGGATCCCGGAAAAATAGTTGCCAGTATTGAAGGTGCTGCAGGAGCTGAGTTTGATTTGTCTGCTTCCAACGCGCTGGAACATGGTGTCTATTTTAACAACGAACAAAGTCTATTTAACGACCGGTTACTGCTGGTTTACGGTATCAGAAACTCAGTTTTTCAACTTATTGGGCCGGGCAACCAGTATATTTTTGATAAAACAAATCCACTTCAGTGGGAAGTAACAGACACCCTGCAACTGGAAAGAAGAACATTTTATGATGAATTTATTAACTGGGAACCCCGCGTAAGCTTCAGGTTTAAAATCAACGAAAAGAGTTCTGTAAAGGGAAGCTACAACCGTATGGTGCAATATATACAGCAGGCACAAAGTGCACAATCTGTTGCACCTTATGACGTGTGGTACTCGGCAAGCAATAACATTCCACCCCAGGTTGCCGACCAGATAGCACTTGGATATTTTCGTAATTTTCTGGAAGACAGAATAGAGACTTCGGTCGAATTATATTACAAAGATCTTCAGAATGTTTCTGATATAGTCGATAATGGTGATATTCTGGGAAATGAACTGCTGGAAAGCCAGCTCAGGATCGGGCGGGGATGGGCTTATGGTGCTGAGTTTCTGGTACAGAAACAATATGGCAGATTAAACGGATTTCTGGGGTATACCTGGGCTGTTGCAAAACGACAAATTGATGATATAAATAATGGAACAGCCTATTTTGCACCCAACGACCGGCGACATGATCTGGCTTTGTCGGGGAGTTACGACATAGCCAAAGCCTGGAATGTAGGGATGAGTTTTGTTTATGCTACCGGCACAGCAATTACTCTTCCGGTAGGAAAAATGTTTTATCAGGGTGCATTTGCCCCGATTTACTCCGATCGCAACTCAGGCAGGCTTCCCGATTATCATCGCCTTGACCTGTCTGTAACTTTTACGCCCAATTTAAGTGACCGCGACAGCAGGCGTTTTGAAAGCAGTTGGAATTTTTCAATATTTAATGTTTACGGGAGGGTGAATCCTATTTCTGTGTCTTTTGCTGAAAATGCCGACAGACCGGGAGTGCCCAATTCATCATTTTTCTATATTCCGGGACCCATTCCCGCTGTAACATGGAACTTTAATTTTTAGGACTTTCATGAAAGAAATAATTAGAAAATATATCCGGTTGGTTTTGGCAGTTTTGATAATTGCCACCTTAACTGCATGCGAGAAAGATGTGATCCTTGACCTTGCCAGTATTGAAGGGAAGTATGTAATTGTTGAAGGCAATCTGATTGATGATGGATCAAGGCAATGGATAAGACTTACACGTTCTTCATCCTATTATGATGTTACTACAGGGGAAGGGTTGCAGAATGCTTCAGTAACCGTTCAGGGCAATAATCAAAGCTGGAACTTTCAGGAACTGTATCCCGACAGTCTGCCGGGTTATTACTTCAACTCACTCATCAGTGCTGCACTCATCGAAGCAACTTATGAGCTGACCATTGAAACATCTGATGATCAAACTTTTTTTGCACAAAGCCAGTTGAGACCTTTACCTGAACTCGATTCGATAACGGTAAAACTAAATCCCTTTTCCGAATTCGATTTTTTCGATACCACTGTGTATGATATAATCGCCCATTTTGCTGATCTACCCGGTGAAGGTGATTATTACCTGTTCAATTTTTATATTAATAACCAACTTCAAACTCCCAGACCTTCTGATAAAGCACCTGTAAGTGATGAAAATCTTGATGCATATACATCATTTGCTGTCTTAAGCTTTAATGAAGATGATGTTGATCCGGGTGATACCATCACTCTTGAAATGCGAAGTATTTCAAAAGAGAACTTTGACTTTTACAATATCTTTTTTAACCAAACTGACCTATCGGGCAATCCTTTTGCGGGTGCACCGCCAGCTAATATTCCAACAAATCTGAGTGAAGGTGGCCGTGGATTTTTTCAGGTTTCATCAGTCAACAGGAAAAGTATTATCTTCCAACCCCCGCAGTAAAAAATATATTATTATTGAAATCTGAACTTTTTTCCTTTGCTTAGAACAAAATGAATAAATAAGCGAACATTAATATATTTGTAAAAAACTATTGCTATGGAAAACTTTGTTATATACAACCCTGTGAAACTTCATTTTGGTGAGGGAGTAACAGATAAGATAGGCGAAATAACTGCAGAATTCGGAAAAAAAGTTCTGCTAGTTACCGGTCGTGGATCAGTCAAAGCAAGCGGTGCATGGGATGATGTAATGGATCCTTTGAAAGAAGCAGGACTTGAAGTTATTGAATTCAGTGGTATAAAATCAAACCCAATAATAGAAGATGTAGACAAAGCCGCTGCTTTAGCCAAAGAAAAAAAGGTGGATGTTATTGTTGCACTGGGGGGTGGAAGTGTAATCGATAGCGCAAAGATCATTGCCCTGGCAGCGAAGTATGATGGAGCAGCATGGGATATTATGGAAGAAAAACACAAACCCACTGAGGCACTCCCTTTCATTGCCGTACTTACACTTGCCGCCACAGGAACCGAAATGAACCCTTACGCAGTTGTTCAGAATAACTGCAAGCAGATAAAAAAAGGCTACGGCAATAAGCTGATATATCCGAAACACAGTTTCCTGGATCCGTCATTCACGCTAACTGTATCACGTGACTATACTGCCTATGGTGTAGTTGACCTGATTGCCCACTCATTGGAAGCATGGTTTGGACAGGGTGACGCCTCATTGACCGACCGGTTTACGGCAGCCATCATCAGGGAAGCCATGAAATACGGCCCCGAGCTTCTGGACGATCTGAAAAATTATGACCTGCGTGCACGCATTATGTTCGCAGCAACCTGCGCCCTTAATGGTACGACCGTTTTTGGTAAAAAATACCAGGACTGGGGCGTACATGCCATCGGGCATTGCCTGTCGGTGGTTTATGATGTTCCCCACGGAGCTTCACTCTCCATCGCCTACCCCGCCTGGCTGAAGCTGCAAAAAGACAGAATTCCCAAACGTATCCAGGAGTTGGGCACAGCACTTTTTGAAACCAACTCGGTTGATGACATCATCTACAAAACAGAATACCTCTTCAAAGGCCTGGGAAGCCCGGTATCACTCAAAGAAGCCGGTATTGATATTTCAGATGAGAAGGTAAGGGAAAAGCTGAAAAAGGTGATGGTAAAAAACAAAGTAAGCGGCCTGGTACACAAACTGGATGAAAAGGATTATGATCAATTACTGGAGTTGATGGAGTATTTTCACGTCAGAACTTGACTATAGTCATTTCTCAAAAAAATCAAAGAAAAATACCGCTGCAGCCCATTCTTTGGGCACACCGCGTGCCGAACCGATACTGTTGCCGATGCGATCGCGAACCGTGCCGTCGTCATCAATACGGCCAATGGAATTACCGATACGGTCTCTTACTACCCCATCATCATCAATACGCCCGATGGAATTACCAATCCGATCGCGGATATAGCCGTTTGAATCAATACGGCCCACACTGTTTCCGATACGATCGCGGATAGTTCCATCACTGTCAATACGACCAATCGTATTTCCAATACGATCGCGCACCCTGCCATCAGAAGAAATGCTTCCGGTTTTATTGCCGATCCGGTCGCGGAGGTCCTGGGCGGATGCCGGAGAATAATGGATTCCGGTGAGAAAGAGAAAAATGATTAATGTAAGGTAAGCTGTTTTCATATCATTTTGGATTTAATTTGCTAAAGTCGGGACAAGAGCTTGAAATCTTAGGCCGACGAGCTGATTGAACAAGCTTTTATATAAGTCAGGACGCAAACTTAAAGTCGCACCCTGACAGTATTTATTCCAGTCGCAGTTGTTTATCCGACGGATAGCGTACCGAATATCTGAAATTTCTTTTTTGTGTTTCAGACGGTCCCAGGTTTATATTCCAGCTGAGTTTTCCGGTGCTTTCTGTAAACTCTGCTCCGGAATTTTCTTCCAGCGAAACCTGTATATTCTCATCTGTGGAAACGGGTATCTGATCCTGGATGTTTATGGTAATCTCACGGTTGCGGGTGTTTCTTACCACTAGTTCCCATGCAACGGTTTCCGTGGTTCTGCGGCCCAGGATGCCTTTTCTGGAAAATTCTTCGAGGCGGTTTCTTTCCAGCACTACTCCCCTGTCGTTACCCAGGGAGATTTCGAGTGTATCGGCAGTAGACTCAGGGTTAAGATATGACTTACCCACATAAGCACCTTCAAAGAAAATGCTGGTCTCACCGGGTAATCTTACATACTCTTCCCAACCGGTAACTTTTGCAAGCAGAAATGCCTCTTTGCTCAATTTGGGAACTGCAAAATAATTATATACTGCAGGAAGCTCATTTTTCTGCACCTCCACAATCTGTGGCTTATTACCCGAAACCAGGGTAAAGGGAATGTCAATACGGTATTCTGTGGTGGTGCGTGTTTCCTGTATAACCGTCCGATCATAAATCGCCGGAGGTTGAGTAACTTCAAAATCCGATTCTGCATCAACAGCTATTTCATCAGCTATGTATAGTTCCATTTTTGCTGATCTGGGTGGTGGGGGTGGCATGGGTGCAATGAATCGCAGAAACCATTTACTCAACAAGGGAATCTGAAAATTGGCACGCGGATCGCCGGTGGAAAGTGTTAAAGGGATATTATTCCAGTCTTCGCCAGTGGATTGCCGCACAGAAGCCTTCATCATCAGTTCAACCGGTTCATTTACATCATTGGCGCGAATGTCATAAACTGCATTCCAGCCGGCCTGCCAGGTAATAAAGGAAAACTCAAAGTTACCACGGGTAACCCTTTCCGCAATGGTGGTGATTACAATTTCACCCACCTGCCTGTTCTGCTGAGCGCCGGTCTGGTTGATCTGGTTTCGCACCCGGTTATGGCGTTCCTGAAGCATCTGGATCTGCGAGCGTGTATCCAGTTGCAGTTTCTTTACATCAGCCAGGCGATTCCGGAAAAAATCGGCCATAGCCCTGAGGTCTGCAACATTTACTCCTGCATCAGTACCGCCAATACTTTTGTTGGCAAGCAACAAGGATTCTTCTTCTTCGTAAACCTTCAGCATACTTTGCTGTATATCGATCTGGTTTTTGTAATACTCCAGGCTGTCGCGCAACATACGCATGGTGCGCGTCAACTGGGGCGATTCCAGGTAATTGGTTCGTAGGCTAACAGATAAAATGGTAAAATTACCCTGTCCCCTCATCTGGATACTTTGCGGATCAATATCTACCGGCAAACCGGAGATCACAATCTCGTTTGTTCCGGCTGGGATCTGCGCCTGTGCCTTACGGCTGATCTCTGCACCGTTGGTATATACTCTTACGCCGGTAATTTCAGAATTAACAGATGTGCCCCAAAGGATAGGACTGATCAGGATCATAACGGAAAAAAATAAAATAATCTTTTTCATGTGAGTTCTTTTTAATGGTTATGGAAAAGGCAGTAAGAAAAAAGCAGAGACGCTAACCGTTGCGTCTCTGCAAATGTAATAAATTAGTACTATCAGAAGTTGTGGGCGATATATGAATTGAGTTTAGTGATGCTGCTGTTGAAAGTGAAAGCCCTGTTTACCATAAAGTAGTTTTGCTTATCTACAGTGTTGGCATATGCAAACTGTGCAAGTTTCAACCGGTTCGATTCAAAAGTAAACAGTTTCATCAGTTCATACACCTGGGCAGAAGTTACGTTGCTTGCTGCTATGGCCTGTTCTGCTATTTTCAGCCTTGAGCTGTCGAAACTGGTTGAAGCTAAAGTTTTCTTCAGCATTACAAAAGCCTGGTGATTCATTACAGGAGGCAAATACTCATGTCCATTTCCGTATCCGTATCCATAACCATCTCCGTATCCATAACCAGATGGCTGATAACCGTGCTGATACTGATTATGTGCATGATGATGTAACGACTGGGTTTCCTGTACCCTGTATCTTCCACGGTGATCTATCATAGCAAATATGCGCGATCTGCCTTTTATATTTATGTGACCGGAGAAAACCACCTCAGGATGATGATAAGATTGCCCGTAATCATTGAAGTAAACATTATATCTTATTACCTGCAGGAAGTGGCGGCCAGGTTTGATGTTTCCTATGATTTGATGAGTACGCATCTGGTTATATTCCTGGTTACCAATCACTAGGGTAAAAAGTGCATTATCATGCATGCGCAGGTGTAATTCAGAAGCTGCCGGATGACCATTTGCTGAAGCAGTTGGAATTGACAGCACCAAAAATATCAATGTCATTAAACCTGCAAATGAGAAGAAACTCATTGCTTTTACTGCACGGGACTCAGAATATGCTTCCCTTAAACTACCGGATAAATGTGCTGACTTTTTCATGATTCGGTCCTCCGTAAATTGGTGAATAATTCATTTGAAGAACCAATACCAATTCACGTGCCAAATTTAAAAAAGCACCTGGAAACAAAAGAAATAAGTATAATATAACAGACTTAACGTCTTGGATGTCTTGGCTTTATAGGCTGCTCAAGAATCCATGTTATAAAGGCGAGGATGATACCAAAAAGTAATGCATACCAAAAACTATCAACTTTAAAAGCATCAACCAGATAACCGGTAAGTTGAATCAAAAATGCGTTAATTACTAATAGAAAAAGACCAAGAGTAAGAACCGTAACTGGAATTGTCAATATTACCAATATGGGCTTTAGTATTGCATTTAAAATTCCTAAAACAAATGCAACTATTATTGCAGTCATAAAACCATCTACTTCAACTCCGGGAAGTATATAAGCACCAATAAAAACTGCAAAAGCAGTTACGATCATTTTCAGCAAAAAATTCATATCTTAAAATTTAAAACACATATCAGGTAAATATTTTATAAAAATAAGAAAATATAATAAAAAAAGCTCAATTGCAGGTTTTATAATAGAATCTTTTCAAGCCAGTTAAAAACCTTATCCTGTTCTCCTTCACTACACATTTCAAGACTTTGAACACACATGAATTTTATTTCAGGATTATTTTCACATCGATTGATTTTCTTTTCGATGTAGCCTTTCGGGCGATTATATGGCTGCAGATAAATCAAGCCCGGGTTTGATGTTTTTTTGTTGCCGGCCAATAGCTGCAAATGATTGGACAATGCAACAAAGGTGAACTGCCCTGATTCGCGGAATCTGTATGAGATATTCTTTTCAATCAATGCTTCATTTTTATTAAAAAAATCTTCCACAATCTTTCGGCTTACTGCATGCGGTGTATGACTGCCTTTGAAATACCTGTATTTAAACCCAACCAATGATGCTGAGTTCCACTGGCCGAGCTTAAATGAAGCCCTTGGTTTATAACCGGCTTTACCCAACAAGTATTTGTTTACTACAATGAGGATTCTGTTCCATAGATTTCTGTATCCGGGAGCCGGCACCCATCTGCCGCGCATAACAGGCTCATCATTAACAAACCAGTCTCCGGGCTTTAATTCTTTAACTAAAAAGGTATCATCATTGAAGTAAACAAAGTTCTGAGATAAACCCTTGATCCGCCATACCATATGGGCGATTGAAATGCTGTTAAAAGTGGGGAGATACTTTTCGTACCCTTCGAATATTTCAGTGTGATCAACTATTCTGATAGAGTTTACTTTTTCAGGAAAGTATTTCTTTATATCATCATAAAGATCGGGGTCCTGCCCGTCAGTTACAATAAAAATATTCCTGATAAAAGGAGCAAACTTAAAAATCGATAAAACACAATATTTTATTTCATTTATGGATGCAAAACGGGTCGGGTGTGCTCCCGGATGATTACCGGAGGTTGACCCGGTAAGATACTGTTGCCTTTTTTCTATCAGATGCGGATCGTTCCCGTCAACCCAGGCGATAACCGCATCAATGGGATGATCATTACTATTGGAACTGATGGGGTTCATTGTTTTAGTTATTAATTGTACACCATAATTGTCTTTTGGCCAGTCAGATTCACCAACCATCTTTCTAAGGAAACATTTTTATCTGATTCCCAAAATATTATCTAACCATGAAAAAATCCTTTCCCGTTCTTCTTTTTCAAACATATCAAGGTTTTGGGCACAAACAGTTTTAATATTCTGATCATTTATGCATCTTTTAATCTTTTTGTCAATCCTGCGCTTTGAATAAATAGGATGCAAATAGCCATAGTTAAGTTTTATCATATTACGATTTCCTTCCAGGATTTCAAGATGGTATGCCAGTGAAGTCAGTAGAAATTGATCAGGACTGCGGAAACGGTATGATATATTTTTTTCTAAAAGTTCATTGTTTTCGCTGAAAAATTTCTCTGCTACTTTTCGGTTTAACGGATGTGGAGTATGGCAATGAAAATAATAACGAAACTTGAATCCCAGCATTAAAGCAGCATTTCGTTGCCGCAAATAAAAAGAGAGTTTGGGCTGATAATCAGGATTTCCACGCAAATATTTGTTGATCATGATTTTGAAGAAATTCCCTGTCATTTTTTTATATGGGGGTATACGCCATTCACCCTGCAATACGGGTCGTCCATTCACAAACCAGTCCTCAGGTTTAACTTCCCTGATCAAAAAAATATCATCATTGAAACTTACGAACTGTTCAGAAAGGTTTTTAATTCTCCAGACCATAGAAAGTATAGAAGTACTGTTGAAAACCGGAAGATATTTTTCATAACCCCTGAAAATTTCCTTATGATCAACGATGATTACCGAATTTGACCTTCCCGGAAAATTTGTTTCAATATCAGCGTGTATGCCGGGATCCTGATTATCGGTAACAATAAAAATTTTTCGTACAAATGGGGCAAATTTCAGTATGGATAATACGCAATACTTAATCTCATTATTTGATGCATAAAATGTAGGTTTCGCTGCCCGTAAGTTAATATTTTGAGCATGATTCAGATAATATTCACGTTTTTCGGAAAGTTTGGGATCGCTTCCATCAACCCAGTAAATTAATGCATCAATAGCTTTCCGTTCAGATGTATCTGTTAGGTTTGTCATTTTTTAATAATCGAGTTGTTGTATGAAATGCCAAAAGCCAAAGAAAAGAAAAGGAAGAAATTTATGGGTGTTTGCGAGTCAAATGGGCTGTTCCCCAGCATAGAAACAAAAATTATTACCAAAAGAATATTGTATGGTAAAACACGGTATGCTCCCGAAGTTTTGACAAATAAAAACAACAACGTAAATATTACAATTAATCCTGATATTCCAAGCATTACCAGTATATGCAGGAATTGATTGTGTGGGTGACGCAATCCATGATCTTCGAGCTTTGAATTGATAGCTGCTAATCCGTAATCAACTGCGTGAAGCACATCACCTGTTCCCCATCCCAATACCGGCCGTTCTTTAATGGCAACCACCGTTGCTTTCCACATTTCAATTCTTTTTGCCAGTGAATGGCCTTCGGGGTCTCTTTTCCTTTGGTATTCCTTCAACTCCCAGATGGTTTGATGCAATCTTACATAAAAGGGTGGCCAGTTAAGATGTAAATAATTTATCACCCCCCTTTCAATGGCTTCAACTTCTTGTTGATCAATTGACTGCAGGCCCTCTTTATCTTTTCGCAACCCTTTAGAAGAAAGATACCGGTAAATCGTATACCTGATCCTGTTTCCTGCAGCATCCAAACTATCAAAATCAAAATTGCTTCGTTTATTCCATGCTTCTCTTAATTCGTTATTTACTATAAAAATATACACCAGGTGGCCGTTCTCCCGCATATCGTCATCAAAGTAATGGGAATATCGATTACCTTCAGCGGTGAGTTCATTCAAAGTGGCCGGTTCAGGGTCAATAACCCTGTATAAAGGCCTGGTTACCTGCATTATAATGTAAATAGCTATAGCTGCTATGGTAATCAGAGCAAGGCTTACTGCAGCTATTCTTGAAAAAACGGGTTTCCGGTAAATAAAACGTAATAAAAGGAAAAGACAAACTCCCAGTAAACTTAAAATACCCGTTAAAGTACTCATGATAAACAGGAAAACAATTAACCACAATGAAACCAGGAGCGAGAATTGATATTCAATACATTTACATTGCATTTGTTTACACAGCCATGGAAACAAGAAAACGGCCATAACAATCAACATACCGAAATGAACATGCAATACAAAAACTGACAACTCTCTTGAATGCACAATCGAACCTGTTAAATAACCAATAACCCCAATTACAGAAGTGAATAAAACTGAAAAAACAAACAGCAGGAAAAGCGTATTCAGCCTGTTTGTGGGTATTTGACGGCTTGATGATACTACAAGGACCATAGACAGGAATGGCAACTTATCTTTTGATACGCCTGTTACAGCATATCCAAAATCCTGTGTCCAGATCAACCCGATTATATATGCAAAATAAATTGAACTTAAAAAAATCGCCGGTTTGTTATTGAGAAATCTATTTAGTTTCTCTTTGTAGTTTCTGCCGGCAAGCCAGTTAGCGAATAAGAGTCCCTGCGTTATGCTAACCAAAGCTTTGGATGTAGGCAATCCGATAACCAATAAACAAAGGCATAGAAAAAGTATAAAATCAAACAGGTCTTCATCCTGCCTGATTTTAAAACTATTTATGAGCATTCGAATCATTAACTGGTGTTTTGGTTATCAGAAAAAAAATGGTTGCTAAATTCTGATGATGTTTTCACGGACGTTGATAAGGCTTTTGATGCCAGAGTGATTCACAATATTATATTATTCCGCAATCAATCGACAAAAATACATAATAATTGTGGCTTTTTTTTTGCATTTTTGCCCTATAGAATGGCTTAAAAAGCATTCATTTATAAAGCACGCTTTTTTAACCGGCCATCAGCCATTGAATTTGATCATTTAACTTATGACCACAGGCAATACCAAAAAGATCGCAGCCATTTCTATGGTGCGTAATGATAATTTTTTTGTTCATAAATGGATTGATTATTACGGCGTATTGTTCGGCTTACAGAATTTGTACCTGGTTATTGATGGTTATGATCAGCCCCTGCCTGAAAAACATGAGCTTATCAATATCATTCAGAAAGAACATATTCCCATGAAAAGATCAAAGGGAGACAGATACAGGGCAAGACTTATATCAGATATTGCAAAAAAACTGTTTAATGACTATGATATGGTAATTGCCCATGATATTGATGAGTACCTTGTTGTTGACCCTGATTGTGGAAAAAATCTTTCTGAATATTTACAAAAACCAGTATCCATATCTACATTATCAGCCCTGGGACTTGATGTTGGCCAACACCCTGAAGAAGTACCTATTGATCCTACACAACCATTTCTTCAGCAAAGAAGTTATGCCCACGTTTCAGCAAGATATACCAAAGCCATAGTTGCTGCACGTCCCATAACCTGGGGATCAGGTTACCACAGGGTAAAAGGAAAAAACTTTACCATTGATCCAAATCTGTTTCTTTTTCATTTTGGCATGGTTGATATGGAAATGTGCAAGCAGAAGATTGACAATTCCGAACTTAAAAAAAGTGGATGGTCAGGACATTTCAACAGACGTTTTCAGCTTTTTAATCTGATCGCAAAACAAAAAGCCATTCCCGGCGATGAATTTTTTGCCACTGCAAGAAAACGTCAAAGTTTTTTCAGGCCCATATTTGCACTTAATAAACCCGGTATGCTCAAAGAAAAACCCGTTATAAAAATCCCCAAGAGGTTTCAAAATATTATTTAGTTTACGTTAATACTGTGTTATGCGTAATTATCTGCAAAACAAAACTTCTTATCTTTGTACCGCTTTTTTACATATACAAAATTAGATTGCTAATTTACAATACTTTAGCTTCTCATGAGGAAAATCCAGATGGTTGACCTGAAAGGTCAATATGATAAAATACAGCAGGAAATTGATGGCGCAGTAATAGACGTAATACGTTCAACCCAATACATAAACGGAAGCGAGGTAAAAAACTTCCAGCAGGACCTTGAAAATTATCTGAACGTTAACCATGTTATTCCTTGCGGAAACGGCACCGATGCTTTACAGGTTGCCATGATGGCTCTGGATCTGAAACCGGGAGATGAAGTAATTACCACATCTTTTACATTTGTGGCTACCGTAGAAGTCATTGCATTGCTGGGGCTTACTCCTGTGCTGGTGGATGTATTACCCGATACTTTTAACATTGACCCTGAAAGTGTAAAAAAAGCCATTACTCCTAAAACAAAAGCCATTGTTCCGGTACATCTTTTCGGGCAGTGTGTTGATATGGAGCCTCTTATGGAAATGGCCGGTGAGCATAACCTGTATATTATTGAAGATACTGCCCAGGCCATTGGTGCTGAATATATTTTTAAAGATGGTACCCGTAAGAAAGCGGGAACGATCGGACATGTGGGCTGTACATCTTTTTTCCCGTCAAAAAATCTGGGCTGCTACGGCGATGGCGGTGCCATCTTTACCAATGATGATGAACTGGCAAAGAAACTCAGGGTAATTGTCAACCATGGTATGGAAGTGAGATACTATCACGATTCTATTGGTGTAAACTCACGTCTGGACAGTATTCAGGCTGCCATTTTAAAAATAAAACTCAGGAAGCTGAATGAATACGCCGCTGCCCGCAGAAAAGCTGCCTGCTTTTACGATCAGGCTTTCGCCAATCATCCACGAATAAAAACACCTGTGCGAAGCAAGTTTTCAACACACGTTTTTCATCAGTATACCCTGGTGATAGAAAATCTGGATCAGTTTGCATTGCAGAAATTTTTGGGTGAAAAAGAAATACCGGCCATGATATACTATCCCGTTCCCATGCATATGCAAAAGGCATATATTGACCCCAGGTATAACGAAGGTGATTTTCCGGTAACGGAAATGCTAAGCAAATCTGTAATTTCGCTTCCTATGCATACCGAACTTGACAAAGAACAGCTTAAATATATTACCGATAGTGTCCTTGAGTTTGTAGGATAAACAAGAAATAAACGGAATAAATGCTTTACATCTGTGAGCAAATGTTCAAAAAAAGAAAAGATTAATGCAGGAAAAAAATTATTTCAGTCACGAAACTGCCGTAATAGATGATGGATGTACCATTGGTAAAGGCACAAGAATATGGCACTTTACCCACGTAATGTCGCCATGCAGGATCGGTGAGGATTGTAATTTAGGACAAAACGTTGTAGTTTCTCCGGAAGTAATATTGGGCAATAATGTGAAGGTGCAGAACAATGTTTCCATTTACACCGGAGTGATTTGCGAGGAGGATGTTTTCCTGGGACCATCCATGGTTTTTACCAATATAGTAAATCCACGCAGTGCGGTAGTAAGAAAAGATCAGTATGTAAAAACGCTGGTAAGAAAAGGAGCTACCATAGGTGCCAATGCAACTATTGTTTGTGGAATTGAAATCGGAGAGTTTGCATTTATTGGTGCCGGTGCTGTTGTAATCCGCGATGTGCCGCCTTACGCACTGGTTGTTGGCAATCCGGCAAAACACATCGGCTGGATGAGTGAGTTTGGTCACCGACTGGACTTTGACATTAACAATGAGGCGGTTTGCCCCGAAAGTAAGGAGAAATATATTCGTGAAGGTGGGAAAGTGAAGAAAATGGGGTGATTAGTGTTTAGTGATTGGTGATGCGTGATTTGTAATGGGTTATTAAGTAATCGCAGCGAAGCGGAGATCCCGAGAGCGATTAGCGATTCGGGATTGAGTTAATAAGTTAGTAAGAAAATAAGAAAGTGAGAAAATAAGAATTTTTCGAGTTTCGATATTTATGCTTCGGATTTCGAATTTCGGATTTCGGGTTTCGAATTTTTAATTTTTAAAAATAATAGTGTAATTAAATTAAAATATTAACCAGAATGTTATCAGTTTAAAAATATACCAATGAATATTTACGAAAGATTATTAAACAAAGAAGCCAGACTTTCAGTAATTGGTCTGGGATATGTAGGTTTACCAATAGCACTGGAGTTTGCCAGGAAAATCAGTGTGGTGGGTTTTGATATCAAAGCTGACCGGGTAGAAAAAATGCGAAACAAGATCGACCCCAGCGAAGAGCTCGAATCCGAAGCATTTGACAATTGCGATATTTTGTTTACATCAGATCCTGAAGATCTCAAAAAAGCAAACTTTCATGTTGTGGGTGTTCCCACTCCCATCGATAAGCATAACTTACCCGATCTTTCACCGGTGATCTCGGCTTCACATGCCGTGGGAAAAGCTCTCAAAAAGGGTGATTATGTAGTTTATGAATCTACCGTATATCCCGGTTGCACCGAAGAAGACTGTATTCCTATTCTTGAAGAAGAAAGCGGACTCAAATGCGGCGAAGACTTTAAGGTGGGCTTTTCACCTGAGCGTATTAACCCGGGCGACAAGGACCACACAATCACCACCATAACCAAAGTTGTTTCAGGTTGTGATGAAGTTTCGCTTGACAATATTGCCAAAACGTACGAACTGATCGTAACGGCAGGAGTGCACCGCGCACCCTCTATCAAAGTGGCAGAAGCAGCCAAGATCATTGAAAATACACAGCGCGATGTAAATATTGCATTGATGAACGAACTTTCTATCATATTTAACCGTATGGGAATCAATACGTACGATGTGCTTGAAGCTGCCGGAACCAAATGGAATTTCCTCCGTTTTTATCCCGGACTGGTTGGTGGACATTGCATCGGTGTTGACCCCTACTACCTGGTTTATAAAGCAAAAGAATTCCGTTACCACCCGCAAATAATTAACAGCGGCCGGTTTGTAAATGATTCCATGGGCTTTTATGCAGCCAAACAACTGGTGAAAAAGCTTATATCTGCCGGCAAAAACATCCAGGAATCAAAAGTCCTGGTCATGGGAGTAACATTTAAGGAAAATGTCAGTGACATCAGAAACTCCAAAGTTGCCGATGTTATTTGTGAACTGAAAAGCTACGGGGTAAATTTGGATGTTGTTGATCCGTATGCCAATGCAGAAGAATTGAAGCATGAATATGGGTTCAGCCTTATTGACAAACCTTCAGATAATTATGATGCTGTAATTGTGGCGGTAAATCATGATGAGTATGTGAAGTTTACGGAAGATGATTTTAAGAAGATGATGAAAAATATCGATAACCCAATTCTTGTTGATATAAAAGGTATTTACAGAAGTAAGATTAAGGATATTCAATACTGGAGTTTCTGATCATAAACATAAGCAGGCTTTCTGAAAAAATTAATAAAACCATGCAAACACTTTTAATCACCGGAGGTGCCGGATTCATAGGATCACATGTAGTTAGGTTATTTGTAAATAAATACCCTGATTACCGTATTGTAAATCTTGATAAATTAACCTACGCGGGCAATCTTGAAAACCTGAAAGATATAGAAGGAACATCCAATTATGTTTTCGAGAAAGGGGATATTGTGGATGCAGATTTTATTTTTTCACTTTTTGAAAAATATAATTTCGGCGGAGTAATCCACCTGGCAGCAGAAAGTCATGTTGACCGTTCTATTGCCAATCCTATGGAGTTCATAAATGCCAATGTGATAGGTACGGTTAATCTGCTGAATGCAGCCAAACATTTCTGGAAAGACTTCTCAGGAAAAAGATTCTATCATATCTCTACCGATGAAGTTTACGGTTCGCTGGGAGATGATGGTCTTTTTACCGAAACCACAGCCTATGACCCCCGCAGCCCCTACTCTGCTGCCAAGGCAAGCAGCGATCATTTTGTCAGAGCATGGTTTCATACCTATAATGTACCCGTGGTAATATCCAATTGCTCCAATAACTATGGGCCTAATCAGTTTCCTGAAAAACTGCTTCCGCTTTTCATCAATAACATCATAAACAATAAACCCCTTCCTGTTTATGGCAAAGGGGAAAATGTGCGCGACTGGCTTTATGTGGTTGACCATGCGCAGGCTATTGATCTGATTTATCATAAAGGAAAAAACGGTGAAACTTACAACATCGGTGGTCATAATGAATGGAAAAATCTTGACCTTATAAAAGTCCTTTGCCGGATAATGGATAAAAAACTGAACCGTGATTCCGGAACTTCTGAGAAACTCATCACATATGTAAAAGACCGTGCAGGGCATGATTTACGTTATGCCATTGATGCTTCCAAAATAAAACAGGAACTCGGGTGGGTGCCTTCGTTACAATTTGAAGAGGGACTCGACAAAACCATTGACTGGTACCTGGCAAACAAAGACTGGATAGATAATGTTACATCAGGTGAATATCAGAATTATTACAAGGAACAATACGAAAACAGATAAACCGCGCAGGCATTACAAAAGGGAAAAACAGGCTTGCTGATATCTGTAAAAGATGTAATTCAATGCTCCGTAATTTTTTTAAACCCAAAAAACTGAAATATCCCGTCGATCTCAACGGGCTGGTTACTGATATGCACTCGCACCTGGTGCCGGGTATTGATGACGGCTCGCCGGATATGGAAACATCCCTTATGCTCATAAGGGAAATGCAAAACCTGGGGTATAAAAAACTGATTACTACCCCGCATATAAGTGCTGATATGTATCCGAATTCTCCCACAATTATACAGGATGGCTTGCAGGCAGTCAGGAAAAAACTCATCGAAGAAAATATAGACATTAAAATAGAGGCAGCTGCTGAGTATATGCTCGATGATGGCTTTAAAAAGCTGTTTGAGAATAATCAGCTGCAAACTTTCAGTAAAAATCATCTGCTGGTTGAGTTACCCTATTTTCAGGCACCTCCTAATCTTTTTGAAATCATTTTTGAAATGCAGATCAAAGGTTACCGGATCATACTGGCACATCCCGAAAGGTATTTATTCTGGATTAATGACTTCAGCAAATTTGAAGATCTTAAAAACAGGGGAATTTATTTTCAGATGAACATCAATAGCCTGTCAGGTCACTTTTCAAAAGAAGTTAAAAAGCAAGCTGAAAAATTTGTTGATGCAGAAATGATTGATTTACTGGGTTCCGATCTCCATAACCCATCTTACCTTGAATTATTAAAATCATGCCTCTTTGAACCTTATCTTGAAAAAGTAATGGAAAGTGGTAATCTTCGCAATCATCTGTTATAAAAGTTTCAAATAGTTTTATTTTTCCAGCCTTCATCCTGTAAAAGATTACATTTTTATATAAATGCAAAGAACTTATTAATTTTTTTAATTAGTTTGCAGAACTTTTATCAAACTTCGGGAACAAAATAGCACATAGGCACGAAAACATCAAAAAAGAAAGTGAAAACCAATGGAGAAATAAAGGCTTACCCTGAGAATATATAAAAGTTACTCCTTAAAAAATAAGTAACTATTTTTTGTAAGAAGTTATTAAGGCTGATTTTAAATACTATATACCTTACACAAATAAAAGTCATATTAGTAAAAACTTAAGCTATGATTTTACAACCAATAGACTGGGCCATTCTTGCCGTTTTTTTTGCGATACTTCTTACTATTGGATATTTAGCCTCGCGGCATGCAGGCAAAAGCACAACTAATTTTTTCCTTTCGGGGCGCAACATGCCGTGGTGGCTTTTGGGTGTATCCATGGTGGCTACCACATTTTCGGCCGACACCCCCAACCTGGTAACTGATATGGTCAGAACCGGCGGAGTAGCAAGTAACTGGCTTTGGTGGGCTTTTCTGCTTACAGGTATGCTTACCGTATTTGTTTATGCGAAGCTGTGGAACCGCTCCAAAGTAATGACTGACCTGGAATTTTATGAGTTAAGATATAGCGGAAAAATGGCGGCATTTCTAAGGGGTTTCAGAGCTATCTACCTGGGATTCTTTTTTAATATTATGGTCATTGCCAGCGTTTCGCTGGCCTTTATTAAAATAGCCGGTGTAATGCTGGGCCTTCAACCAGCACCCGCCCTTATTATTGCGGCGGTAATTGTAGTTTTTTATAGTGGTTTAGGAGGTTTAAAGTCAATTTTATGGACCGACCTGTTCCAGTTCAGTTTTGCTATGTTTGGTGCAATTATCGCTGCCATTCTGATAACCAGATCACCTGAAATTGGTGGTCTTTCGGCCCTTTTTTCGCATCCCAATGTAGCAGATAAGCTCAGCCTTATACCCAGCGTTTCACAACCCGAATTATTTTTGAGCATATTTATCATACCCCTGGCGGTGCAATGGTGGGCTGCATGGTATCCGGGTGCTGAGCCAGGTGGCGGTGGTTATATTGCTCAACGGATGCTTTCGGCAAAAAATGAAGACCATGCAGTGGGAGCAACCCTGCTTTTCAACTTCTTTCACTATGCACTAAGACCCTGGCCGTGGATTGTCGTGGGACTGGCATCATTAATTGTTTTCCCTGACATCCAGTCTATGGTAGATCGGTTTCCCGATGTTTCCACACAATATATACAGAACGACTTTGCTTATCCGGCTATGCTCAGGGAATTTTTGCCCGCAGGATTACTGGGTCTGGTAGTGGCTTCACTCGTTGCCGCCTACATGTCTACCACAGCATCACAACTTAACTGGGGCTCATCGTACCTTGTAAACGATTTTTACGGCCGGTTTTATAACCCTAAAGCTACTGAAAAACAAAAAGTACGATTTGGCAGAATCAGCACAGTTGCCCTGATGTTCTTCTCCGTTTTGCTGGCTTTGGTTCTTCAGAATGCCCTTCAGGCCTTTCAGTATTTGCTGATGATTGGCGCAGGAACAGGTCTTATCTATATTTTGCGCTGGTTTTGGTGGAGGATAAATGCCTATTCTGAAATTACTGCTATGGTTGCTGCGGGATTCTTTTCGCTGATGTTTATCCTGGCCGAAAACTTTGCTCTTGACCGTATTGAGCCCGATATAGTAGAGATATTTGGTATAACTACATCAGTAACTTACTGGAATATCATAAAGTTTACAGGGGTAGTTTTCTTAACATCCGCATCGTGGATCATCGTTACATTTATTACCCGCCCAATTAGCGAAGAAACCCTGCGCAGCTTTTATACCAGGATACGTCCGGGAGGTCCGGGCTGGAAAGCGGTTGTGGACAGGGCAAAAGAAGAAAATATTGAACTTGTAAAGGAATCCGATCTAAGGTGGGACGTGCCCACGGGTATCATATGTATGATCCTGGGCTGTATCAGTATATACAGCATATTATTCTCTATCGGAAATATTTTATACGGAAATACAATTCAGACGCTAATATTCATCGGGCTGGGTACTGTATCATCTCTGCTACTGGTTAGGTTCTGGAACAAACTCAAGATGAAATAGTCATTTAAAAAAGAAGTCATGTTACAAGAAGTAGTAAAGGCTTTCTTTCCTTATAATCTTGTTACGGTGGTAAATCCCTTTGGCAACGGCCATATCAATAATACCTACAAACTTGACCTGCAGGAAGAGAAGAAAAGCTACATCCTGCAGCGGATAAATACCGATGTATTCAAGGATCCGTATGGTATTTGCGATACTCACGACCGGCTGCAAGATACTATTTTTAAAGGGCAGCATCCTATTACCATAGCCAAACTTATTCCCACAGCCGATGGTAAAAATCTTTTTACTGATGATGAAGGGGGAGTATGGCGAATGACTTCTTTTATTGAAGACTCTTATACCATAGATGTGGTTGAAGAAGACTGGCAGGCATTTGAAGCAGGTAACGCATTTGGTTGGTTTGCCAAAGCATGTGACAAACTGGATGCTGCTACTTTTAAGGAATCAATTAAGGATTTTCACCGGTTATCCTTCCGCCTGCGTCAGCTCGATGAAGCCATTGCAGCAGATAAAGCAGGACGGCTCGATTCTATAAAAGATATTGTAAATTTTTACAAAGAAAGACAAGCCTCTGTAAGTGAGATTGAAACGCTTGTTGATGAAGGTAAAATACCACTCAGGGTGGTACATAACGACACCAAAATCAACAACCTGCTTTTCAGGGGTAAAAAAGCTGCAGCTGTTATCGATCTGGATACGGTAGGACCGGGAATACTTTATTATGATTATGGTGATGCTTTACGCACATCGGCAAGTACTACCGAAGAAGATGAAAAAGATTTGAGTAAAGTACATTTTAATATGGATGCTTTTAAGGCATTTACCAACGGATATATCGGCCAGGTTAAAACCATTGTTACTGATGCAGAAGAAAATCTGTTTTACATGGCTCCCAAACTCATGACATATATCATGGGAATTCGTTTCCTTGCTGATTAACTGAATGGTGATGTTTATTATAAAACTGCCCATAAGGAACATAATATCGACCGGTCAAAGGTGCAGAAGAAACTCATTGAAAGCATGGAGATGCAGGAAGATGAAATGAAAGAGATCATTGAAAAAGCCATTAAAGCAATCCCGGTTTAGTCAGATTTTTAAAATTATTTAAAACCGATGAAAACAACATTATTAATTCTTGCAGCAGGAATGGGAAGCCGGTACGGTGGTTTGAAACAACTGGATCACCTGGGGCCTTCGGGCGAAACCATCATGGATTATTCCGTTTACGATGCTATTAATGCCGGTTTTGATAAAATTGTTTTCGTTATTCGCCGTAG
>JBHEOF010000042.1:0-499 GCA_046261715.1 Bacteroidales bacterium | reverse complement strand
TGAAAAAGAATTCAGGGAAGTGTTTATTGACAAGCTCCGCGGAAAAGCAGAAGTAAAACTGGCTTACCAGGAACCTGACAATATTCCTGACCATATTCAATACAACCCTGACAGGGAAAAACCCTGGGGAACTGCCCATGCCGTATGGACCGCACGCAATATCATCAGCGAACCTTTCGCAATGATAAATGCCGATGATTTCTATGGAAAAGAAGCATTTAAAGCTATGGCCGGTTTCCTGAAAAGTAAGGAGTCGGCTACCAACAATCAGTTTGCTATGTGCGGCTATAAACTGGTTAATACCCTATCAGAATACGGAAGTGTTTCAAGAGGCATTTGCACTGTACAAGATAATTATCTGAAAACAGTTAAAGAACACACGCAAATTAGTACTTCAGCGGATGGAAAAATAATTAACAAACAGGATAATACGAAGGAGATATTAAACCCTCAATCAGTTGTATCCATGAACTTCTGGGGTTTCACACCAGGATTGTTT
>JBHEOF010000041.1:20581-28350 GCA_046261715.1 Bacteroidales bacterium | reverse complement strand
AAAATTTGGGAGAGTAAACGAAAAAGAATGTCTGATTGTTTTGGGATAAGAATAACTTGATCACATTTTTTCGTAAATATAAAAGTAAAGAAAAAAAATATAGAAAGCAAATTTTTATATATAAATTAAATATTTCATATGTTTAATATGATCATAAAATAGATAAGGCAATATTATAAATCATGACTTATACCAAACAGTTACCAGAAAATCAATTGTACTAATATTACTCATGATTTGCAATGCCTTTTATTACCTTTTGCATTTTTTCGCGCACTTCACCTGCCAGTTCTTCCAGCTTTGGATTGGTTACTGAAGCCATCATTGCATGGGGATCAACTGCGGAAACTTCTACAGTTCCGTCATCATGTTGCTCAACTACCACATTACATGGAAGAAATGCTCCAAGTTTATCTTCTGCCAACAAAGCTTTATGGGCAAAGTGCGGATTGCAAGCCCCCAGAATGATGTAGGGACGAAAATCCACATCAATTTTCTTCTTCAGAGTTTCCTTTACATTGATTTGCGTAAGAACACCAAAACCTTCTTTCTGAAGTTCTGCAGTGGCAAGTTCTATGGCTTGCTCATAAGTAGTTTTTTTTAAGATTGTACTGAAATAATAGCTCATAATAATTATTTTTTCAATAAACCATGCAAACGAAGAAATGTTTGATTCCATGGTCTTCTTTATTATTTTAGTAAAGACTATCTATTTATCAACTAAATAGAACATTATACCCTGATACGCTGTTCTGAAAATCAAAAAATCCTAAAATCATGAATAATAAACTTCTTTATTTATTGCTGATTATTTTTTCTTTACTTTGGGGTGTAAATCTGAAGAAATGGAAAAACCGTTACCCGGTTCATTTACTTACCTGGCTCTTGGTGACTCCTATACCATAGGGAAGGGAGTTTCAGTGCAGGATCGTTATCCTGTGCAATTAAGAGATAGTATTGTAAAATCTGGTATCAGCTCTGATACGTTGATTATTATTGCCCGCACAGGATGGACAACTGATGAATTAACAGCCTGCATAGATAATACGGATATTGAATCACCCTACGATTTAGTAACTTTATTAATTGGTGTAAACAATCAATATCGCGGACGAACCCTTGAAAATTACAGGGAAGAATTTGTAGAATTACTCAATCGTGCCATTGATTTTGCCGGAAATGACAAGGGCAGGGTAGTGGTTCTCTCTATTCCTGACTGGGGTATAACGCCTTTTGCCGAAGGTCGTGACAGGAAAAAGATTGCACAGGAAATTGATGCATTTAATCATGTAAACCGTCAGGAATCAGTAAATGCCGGTGTAGCCTGGGTTGATGTTACGGAAATTTCAAGACTTGCAGCAGAAAGACCGGAACTGCTTGCTCCAGACGGCCTGCATCCGTCGGGCATAATGTACCGCATGTGGGTTGGTGAATTGTATCCCATCATATGGAAAATACTAACAGAAAACTAAGTGTATGGATTATTTTGAACAGGGTTACGCAATAGAACAGGATGCCAATGATAAACTGAATCATTTTCGTGAAAAATTTGTAATGTATGATCCCAACCTGATCTACCTTGACGGGAATTCGCTCGGTATGCTGCCCGCTGCCACTCCTAAGCGTATTGAAAATGTTATAACGAAAGAATGGGGAAATAATCTTATCAGGAGCTGGAATGATGAGTGGTATGAACGTTCTCAGGAAATTGCTGCTAAATTGGCTCCATTGATTGGTGCACAACCTGATGAGGTAATTATGGCCGACAGTACATCAGTTAACCTGTTTAAACTGGCCTATGCTGCCCTGCAATTACAAACCGGCAAAAAATGCATCGTTAGTGATGAACTCAACTTTCCATCTGATATTTACCTTTTACAGGGATTGGTAAAGCTTTTCGGTGATAAGCATGAATTACGTCTGGCAAAATCACACGATTATATGGGTGTGAGAAAAGATGAAATTATTGAAAAGCTAAAGGACGATACTGCCTTGTTAACCCTTTCTCATGTTGCTTTCAAAAGCTCTTTTTTGTATGATATGAAAGAGATCACTGAGCTGGCTCATGAAAAGGGTGCTATGGTTTTATGGGATCTGAGTCATTCTGCCGGAGCATTGCCCGTAAAGCTTAATGATTGCAATGTTGACCTGGCAATAGGTTGTACTTACAAATACCTCAATGGAGGCCCTGGTTCTATTGCATTCCTTTATGTGCGCAAAGACCTGCAGGATCAACTGGTTTCTCCTATATGGGGCTGGTTCGGTCAAAATGACCCGTTTAATTTCAGATTGGAATACGAACCTGCCGAAGGAATTCAAAGATTCCTTGCAGGCACTCCTCCTATTTTATCACTCTCTGCTGTTGAGCCTGCCCTGGATTTGATGAATGAAGCAGGTATTGAGAATCTGCGTTCCAAAAGTCTTGCCCAAAGCCGTTATTTAATTCAACTTCACAAACATTTTCTTGAACCCCTGGGTTTTTGTCTGGGTTCTCCTGAAAAAGACCAGGAGAGGGGCTCACATGTTTCTATTCGTCACCCCGAAGCCTACAGGATCTGCAAAGCACTGATCAATCCAGATACCGGTGGAAAAACTGTGATCCCGGATTTTCGCGAACCCGATTATATAAGATTGGGAATAACCCCGCTCTATACTTCATACATGGATATCTATGAAGCAGTTATGCAAATAAAAATGATTGCAGAGCAAAAGCTTTACAATCAATTTTCTAAAGAAAAGGAGCAGGTAACCTAGAAAAAATCAGGGCGCAACTCAGAGTCACACCCTGACCTGAAAAATCTCAATCTCAATCTTGACCTTAACCTTAACCTATCTAATATTTTCACTCTCTGGTAGTCCGAATTCTTCCACCATCTTTATATCCATATCTTCCAGTTTATCGAGAATAGGGTTGTAGATTCCGGGAATTACAGGAATATGAACTCCCTTTTCTTTTATATCGCCGCTGAGAATCATTTCCACACCCACTGCTGCTGGCAGAGCAACGGTACGTGCTACGGCTGTGTCGGTTGCCAGGGTTCCGAAATCAAGCATGCTTGATTTGATGACTTCTTTTTTACCATCGGGGTAGGAAGCAAGGAACACATGTTGCATGGCTACCATATCGCGTTCTTCGCGACCCAGTTCCATTTTTTCTATCATAAGGTCTGAGGTGATCTCAAAAGGTGTATCCTGCTGTCGGTTCATCTGCTTTTGTTCAAAAAGGCCCAGCCATTCAATAGCTTTCATGGCATACGCATCTTTTGAAATGCCCAGAAAGTCAGCTACCTTTTGCTGAATATCATCGCTGTTTAATTCGCCGATGAGCATGGCAAGCATATCAGCGTAAGTTTTTCCGGTAAAATCATAGGTATCGTTGGTTAACAGCTTCAGGGCTTTCATGGCATCAACGCTTTCGCACCAGCCGGGATGGCGGAATGTTCCCCGCATCATGGTTTGGGTTTCCGGTATACCATATAGTTCAATATAAGGAAGACTGTCGCGGTTGGGATAGATCTCCAGTTTTCCCACTTTTGGAAAATCAACGGAAAGCGGGTTTTTGAAAAGGTCTTCTGTGGGCACTTCTATTATTTTTCCATAACGCAGATACTTGCCGTCATTATTTCCTGCCATCACCACACCTTTGGGGCTCCAGCTGAATTTGTATTTAAAAGGGTTGTCAGCTGCTTCAGGGGCCGGCAGCGCGCCCGTAACAGAATAGAATTCTTCAATTTTACCCCCTTTATCATGCACATGATCAATAACGCGCATGGCACCCATGTGGTCGATACCCGGATCAAGACCTAATTCATTCAGAATAATAATACCTGAATCAATTGCTTTCTGATGTAATGCTTTCATCTCAGGTTTTACATAGGAAGTAGTAACCATATTTTTGCGAAGGGCAATGCATTTTTCTGCAACCATGATATGATGAACCCAGGGCAAAAGACTAACAGTAATGTCATGATCTTCAATCATACGATCAAGCTCATCCTGCATATCTACAGTCCACTCTACGGGTGTGCCATTGGGGTGGTTGCCAATCATGTTTTCAGCCTTGGATTTTGTGCGCGATGCCACGGTTACCTTGTAATTATTCTCCAGTAAGTAGGTGACAATGGGTTTTACTACCATTCCTGCACCTAATATCAGTACTTTTTGCATATTAAATTGTTTTGATTTTAAGGGTTAATTGATTTATGATGATAAATTAAAGCCGGGAATAAATATAAATTCAGAAATTTTTCATAAATATTGTTCAATATATTCATAATCGGGTGTAAGCTTTCCATTTAAAAGGATTGTTGCTTTCTTAATTGGTGCCGGCAGTAAAAGTTTTTTGAATTCCACAGTAAAATCAGCATCTGCAATGGGTTTAATGAAGTTTACCAGCGCATCACCAAAGGCTTCTGATGAATCTCGTGGCAGTTCACTGGGTAAAATATCTACAGCCATAACCAGAATTCCGTCTCCTTTGAATCCCATTTTTGGCTCGTCTTTATGTGGATCATATACAAATACGGGATCTTCAATCTCAGTGCCTTTATGGGTAAACTCAATGGAACCGTCAGGATCGCAGGTAACATCTCCAATAACTTTGATTTTTGGTTCACCATTCTGATAGAGCTTGCGGGCGAATTCTTTGGTGAAAATCCGCGGATATCTGGTATCCCAGTACATGCAGTTCATAAGTATGGTAAGATTGGGAATATATTGCTCAAAGTTGTTTTCATATTTTTCAGGGTGTTTGTAATAATCTTGAAGCTCAAAAGCATGAGAGTTATCTTTAGGCTTGCTGATATGCTTTTCCTGAAAAATGGTTTTGTAGATAATATTATCAGGCAGGTTTTTCCTGTTTTGCAGTTCCAGAAGCTCTTCGGGTGAGATTTCCTTGATGGGTAGCAGGGCAGCAATCTCCTGCGCTCCTATGGAAACATTTCCGTATCCGGTAAACCCTATGGTAAGGGGGAGAAGTTCTCTTGGAAGACCTTTTTCGGCAATTTCCCTGCCTGCTTCCGATATTTCCTTTTTTGCCTCGGCCAGAGAATCATATTGATAAGATTGTTTGATTTTCAGAAAAGGATTATCAGTATAACCCTGCACTTTAAGACGCTGGCCCAGACTCCACAACGAATTGATCATTCCTGCCAGTCCGGCAAATTTTCCAAAAAAGATCAATCTGCGGCCCTGTTCATCGGCAACCTTTTCATAATCAATGAGATTGCAACCCAATTCCATCATTTTTTTTAGCATGGGCATATTATAGGGTTGTCCTTTAATGACATGCGAAAAGAATATGTAGGTTTTGTTTTTCTCAAAAAAATCAACAGGTATTTCTTTCACACCCATAATAATCGGGCATTTGGAAAGTTTTTCAGCTACCTCAGCTCCGACTCCAAGGTATTCTTCATCTTTAAAAACCCTTTTGGGTGAAGTTTGTACAACAAACTCCAGATTGTGTCTCTCTTTCAGCATTTTTATGTGTCTGGGTGTCAATGCTGTCCGTCTTTCCATTACATATTTATCCTCGTGTCTTATTCCTATTCTCTCACTCATGCGGCAATATATCTTTATGTTTTCATTATATACTATATTCAAGGGGCAAACCTACATAAATTTTATCATGTAATATGGGTAATGACGTGAAAAATTTTACAAAAAATTTTATTAATGTTAAATTATTAACAAATCGAATAAGGACGGTAGATTTTCAAATAGTAATTTTGCATTGATTTTTGAAAAAAATGTTTTAATAATATGATAAAACTAATTGCAGTTGATCTCGACGGTACCTTACTTGACGATAATAAAAATATTCATCCTTCTTTCTGGGAAATACATAAAAAACTTACAAAACAGGGAGTAATTTTTGTTGCTGCCAGTGGCAGGCAGTATTATAAACTTATGGAACAGTTTGAAAATATCAGAGATGAAATCGTCTTCCTGTCAGAAAACGGAACTTACGTGGTTTATAAAGGCGATGAATTAATTGTGAATGATATGCGTATGGATGATGCCCGTTATTTTATCAAAAAGGGCAGGGGGGTTAAAGGAACTAATCTTATTTTGTGCGGAAAACAATCAGCCTGGGTTGAGAATACCTATGAACCCATAAAGCCAGGAACCCATTCCCGAATCGCTATTCTCTCCCGGGACTTTCGCTTCGCTACAGCACCCATCCACTCTAATAATAGAACCAGATATTCCTGTAATCCCTTATGTTCTCGCCACGTGCTGCCAGTTCTTCCAGGTAGTCGTAAATGGGTACATCAATGTAGTTATAAGGGGGAACAGGCTGAATGTTCTTTTCCCACGGATGAAATTCGTATACCCTGCCACCATTGGGTAATATCATAACCAACCTGTGGTCCTGCCATGCCATAAGTTGATTTTTTCCCAGTTTGGGCACGTTGAATACCGGTTCATCTGTTCTGTCAAGTCCTGGCAGCAAACGGGCTTCTTCTTTTCTTTCCTGCAGTATCCTGGCAATGGGTACCATATATCTGCGGGTTTCCTCTTTGCCTTTCATGTTGAAGGTGTAATACGGATCCACACCGATAGATTTCAGATCAAGGCGCAGTTTTACAGATTCAAACCTACGTGAGTTTTCAACTGTAAATACTTCCTGGTTATAAACCATCATGCCGGCTTTTCGAATTCGCTGAATGGCTTCCATGGCTTCAGGAGTTATTTCATAATTGTGCTCAAAGTGTGTAATGATGCTGATCTGTCGTTTGCCTGGCTCCTGGAACGAAGCAATCATATCAACAAATTCCTGGTTCCATCGCTGAGGAAGTACTACAGGAGTTCTGGAACCTATCCGGATGCGGTATATATGCTTTTTGGCAGTTACCTGTTCAAGGATACCCCTGAGTGTTTGTGTATTCATGACACAAGGGTCTCCGCCGGTAATCAGAACATCGCCAACTGCAGGATTTTCATCCATCCATTGCAAAGCCCTTTTAATTTCTTCTTTTTGTGCCATTGCTTTGGGATCAAGCACCTCATCAATTTCCCAGTTTCGCTGGCAATATACACAAATTTGAGCGCAGGTATTGTAAGGTTTTAAAATGGCAATACCCGGGTATCTGCGTGTCATTAAATCGATGGGTGATGTGTCGTGTTCGCCCATGAAGTCAAACTGTATTCCACGGGTTTCCTTGCTTTCAATGAGCGTATCAACATAATCGGGTGGTGGTATTACCTGAGCTCTGATAGCGTGATCATATCCAATGTTGAGTTTACTGTCCATCAAACTCAGGTAGTAGGGTGTAATACCGAAAGGGATTTTGTTCTTTGTGGCCCGGGTGATTGCTTCCTTTTGTTCATCTGTAAGTTCAATCAGTTCAATCAGGGGTGTAGCATCTTTGATGACATTTTTTAAATGCCACTGATAGTTCTTCCAGTCTTTTTCTTCAGCATTAAAATATTTGAGAATACGTTTCTTATTGGCTTTTCGCCAGGAGATCACATCATCATCCAGCCCGCCGGGATATTTACGCAGGTATTTCTGCATATTCGATGAAAGCTCATTTAGGATACTGGTTCGGGCTTCCGATGCTGCCCTGCCTGACATTTGCAAAAAATCAGGGATTCCCTTTTTGGCTTGCTTACTTTCAAAATAAATATTTGATCTTCCTTCAATACCCCTGAAAAGGTTGATGAACTCAAGAATAAAACCTGGTGATACATTTTCTTCGGTACCGGATTTTTCTCCCTTAGCAAGCTTTTGCAGAAGATTCAGGGCAGAGAACTCGGTGCGGTAT
>JBHEOF010000041.1:8788-20571 GCA_046261715.1 Bacteroidales bacterium | reverse complement strand
TTGATTTCTCAAGAATGTGAAGATCATTATCTACATCAAATATCCTTCTTTCGGCCTTTTGCAGGTAATTGTAAATACTTTCTCTTGCTTCCTCAAGATCTTTGCTGTTCTTCAGAATATTGTAAATTTCAGGACTGGCCTCCCAAAGACGGTCAAGATAGGCATCAATATTTACCTGAAACCTCGGTTTTACGGCATCAACTGCATCGGTAAATACATCGTCAATTATCCGGGTTTGCAGAACCTGTTTTCCGGGTTTGGCTGCAGGGGTCTTTTTTTTTGCAGTGTGGGTTTTCTCTTGCATGGTCGTGGGTTTTGGAAGGTTTGATAAATAGGATGATATACGGAAATTTACTCAATAATTCTCTTGCGAAAAATACAACTTTTTTTATTCAGATGAAAAAAAACCGGCTTTTGCCGGCAGTTTAAAGTTTAATTGAATAAACGTGGAGTTTTGGGTGTGATACGGGACTTATTAAAACCTTCAAAAGAGGTTGAAATCATAATCTCGTGTGAACCACCATTATATCCACGGCTAACTCCCACGGCATAGTCGTAAGCATAACCCACTCTGATGGTAGGAGTAATAAAATAACCCACCATGGCGGAAATAGCATCACCCAATCGATATGAAAAACCACCCCATAGCATATCATCATAATAACCAATTACATTGATATCGAACTGTGTCATATACCAGCTGCTTTTAAAAAGCAGGTAGGGCTGAATGTCAACATTATCTGCCACATCTTCAAACAGGTATTTGGCATAAAGGTAATAATGGCGGGGAGTGTAATCACTCTGGGCTCCCTTTACCGAACGGTAAAGATGTGTTGTGGCAAAGCCAACGGTAAGGTTGGGATCCACATATTCCATTCCGAAATTAAAGTCGGGTCGAAGGAAGTTTTCGCGGGTAAAGAGTGCATTTGGATCAGTCATGTCTCCGTAGCGCAAACTTGTTCCGTCAATGGTACGGTTAACAATACCTGCTCCAACTCCAAAAGTAAGACTGGAAAGTACACTTAGTTGAACCGGGAAGGCATAAAATGCCCTGGCTGTGAGAAAGCTTTCATAACCCAGCCTGTCATGTATGATATTTATACCAACACCACCAAATATTTCCTGAATATAGGTACTGGCATTAAAAGCCTGTGTTGAAGGTGCATTTTCAAAACCAACCCATTGCTGGCGGCCCACCAGAGATGCGTTGATGGTATTGGATATTTCAATGGCCGCCGGGTTAAATGTTATTTCATTGAACATATACTGGCTGAAATGAACATCATTTTGTGCCTGTATTGTCAATGGTAACAAGCCGGTTACTAGGATTAATAATTTGAGTTTCTTCATAACTTTAATGAATAAGTTATATAATTCAATGTTTTTGTGTTTTACAGTTCTCCTATAATTCTTCTTGCTCTGCTTACGGGGATTCGCTCTCCATTATCAAATGCAACGATATATATTTCGTACCCCAGTTCGCGCAATCTTTTTTGCATTTTAAATGCGGATCCGAAATCCCGGAAACTGCCAACAAGATATCTGTGATAGCGGTCAGTGTCATAGTAATAAATTATATCAACATCCGGTATATTATTCATGATCTTACGATAGTATTGTGGATTGATGGGTACATTGGATGCAATGAACTGTACCATAAATTCAATTCCTTCAGCAAAGTAGGCCTCCTTTTGTATGGAGTTCAGATATCGGAAGCTAAAAGTGGAAGCATTTTCCAGGAATGCTTTCAGTTCTTCTATGGGGATAGACTGGAAATTTGCCCTGCGGTTCATACGATGCTCATCACTTGTGCTTGCATTTTTTACTACAAGATCCATTTTACCGTGTCCGATGGTATAGATACGTGAGGCATCAATCCCATTTCTCTGAAAATGATCTGCTACACTTTTTGCTCTTTGCTGCGAAAGGAAGAAGTTAATCAGATATCCGCTTATCTCATCGGTATGCCCATGAATAATAACACCTTTATCCGGATTGTTTTTCAGAAAATCCACAACTGTTTCCAGTTTTGAAATGGCTTGTGCAGAAAGACCGGCAGCGCCAAAATCGAAATATATCTCGGGAAAATCTTCATCCCTTAAAGTAAAAGGATCTCCATCCCGTTCTCTTGAGATCAGGTCGCTGATTGTGGGTTCATTATCTGATGCAAGTTCATCCTGTTCATCAGATTCTTCTTCATAGTCAAGAGGTTTCAGTTCAATGTTTCTTTCATAATCTGTAATAACAAGAAACCTGTTTGCGAGCAACTGATCTCTTACCGCCAGAGTATCTTCAAAAGGCTGATAGTTTTCAGGATAGGCCGAAATGAAATAATTTACATCGGTATTCAGGTTGGGCAGGTCATAATAGCCCTGTTGATTTGTGGTTACTTCATAATAATTATCCTTATCATCATAAAATATGATTTGTAAGCCTGCTAAAGGTTCGCCGGATTCTTTATCGGTAACTTTTCCTTCTACCTGGAAGGTTTTAGGAACTACCCTGAATGAATAAATATCATCTTCTCCTTTTCCCCCGGGACGGCTGGAGCTGAAAAACCCCTGGTTATAATTCTCATCAATTACAAACCCGAAATCATCGGCACTGCTGTTTATGGGTGCACCCATATTGATTGGTGCACCGTAATTTCCATCTTCATCAATCTGAGAATAAAAAATATCGAAACCACCAAATCCCGGATGACCGTATGATGAAAAATACAACACATCGCCGGCTATGTAAGGATATGAATCATTGAATTCTGTATTTATTTCCGGTCCCAGGTTGATGGGATCGCCCCATTTACCATCATCGTCTTTTACCATTTTATATACATCATACAATCCGTAGCCTTCATTCATGTCAGATGCAAAATACAACACAGTGCCATCTTCATTTATGGATGGATAACCAACGTTATACTCATCACTATTGAAAAGAAACAATTCGGGTGTACCCCAGATGTCTCTCTGGTCGTCGTATTGTACAGTGTAAATATCGGCTGTTTCCCTTGTACCATCGGGTCCGCCACTGTTCATGAAGTAGCCGGTTTTGTTAACCTGATCATAGGACAGGAACCCATCATAATATTCAGAATTGATTTCGCCCCGCACCTGTCTGGGTGTATCCCAGTCACCCTCGCGGCGGCTGAATGTTGCCTGGTAAATATTGGAGAATCCGTTGGATCCATTAGCGCCATTGAAAGAGCGTGTTGACGAAAACAGTATCCGTTCTTTCAGTGTTCGGGTAATCCAAACCCAATAAAAAATATTATTGTACCTGAGCCTGATATCGATATCAAACTGCTCATCAACCCTTGCCTGATCCTGGTAAACAACAGGAACATTCTCTATCATGGCAATACCCCATTGTTGCCCGGGGTTGTTGATGCCCGATTCATTGGCAACTTCAAAAATAGTTTCTTCGTAATAATTTTCTTGTGCAAAGATTCCTGATTCAAGTAGTTTTAAAGCAAGTTCATCATCAGGTTGCTTATCAAGGTAATCCCGGGCATAATTTATGGCCGTGTCAAACTCTTCCAACCCCAGTGACATCTCACTTAAATGCCGGTAAATGATGGGCTCATAAAACCCCAGATTCAATGAAATAACATACCATTTGCGTGCTTCGGAATAATTCAGAAGTCTTCTGTATGATTCGGCAATCTTAAAAGAGATTTCTTTGCGCTCATCGGCCAATCCACTCTGTTTCAATGCTTTTTCATATACTTCAATGGCTTCGTAAAACTGCTCTCTTTCAAAGTGTTCATCACCCGCCTCAATGCGTTGCTGGTATCGCTGAGCCAGAACAGGCAGCGAAATCATGATGCAAAAAATGAATATAAAATATCGGCTCATCGAATTTTATTTTAGTTCAACCCGTTATTTTAATTAGTAAATAAGCATATTATTTACACAAACGGATACATTTACTCCTTATATGCTATATACGCACTTCGGGGTGAAAGGTTCCGGTTAACTACTTCCGAAACCTTAACTCTGTTTAGTTCTCATTTAATATTACCGTTACTGATCCTTTCAGTGTTGTTTTATTGTTGTTATCATCATAAAGGTTTACAATATAGTAATAGGTACCGGGAGATACTTTTCGTCCGTTATAAGTGCCATCCCAGCCTCTGGTTCCTTCATATACTTTTTGCCCCCAGCGATTGAAGATGCTTACTTCAAAGCCTTCGGCAAAAATCTCATTGATTCCGTCATCATCAGGAGTGAAGGCATTTGGCAGATCGGTTACAATAATATTTACCCATGCACTTTCACCCATGCAAATCCCATTGTAGGCTCTTGCAAATACTGATTGTCCGCTTTGCAATCCTGTTGCTGTAAATTGATTTGATGTTCCTGATTGAACAGGATCCAGCGTTTCAACAGATGATTCTTCTTCATCATAGATGAAAAACTCATACAGATCATAACCCGCAGGCATTGCTTCAAAAATTACCGTTTGACCCAGGTAAACAGACATGGTGCTTCCTGCAGGCTGGCCGTTTACATGCAAGGCAATTTCAGGTGATTCAGTTATGTTTATTTGTAAACTAACCGAAACAGGACAGCCCATTTGATCAATTACAGTTAAGTTATAAACGTCTGAGAATGGAGCAGAAATTATCGGCTCAGCTTCATTGGAAATATCATTTCCATCTTCATCGGTCCAGTAATACTGATAAGGTGACATTCCACCGCTAACTGTAATATAATTGCCCAGGGCGAGAAACTCATCGGAGTCGCAAACATCAGCTTCTGTAACACTAATAGTAAGGTCACTGATGGTTACTACCACCTGTTCCTGCACAGAACAACCGGTTTCGGTATCGGTAACAAACAATGTATAAATCGTTGTTAATTCGGGGCTTACAACAGGATTTGCATCTGTTGATGTCCAGTTTTCATCCTGATCCGATTCCCACAGATATGTATAACCTGTTATTGCATCGCCGCCGATTGCCAGGTTTTGTGCTTCCTGAGGATTGCAAAATACCACATCATCAATAATATTGGGCACAGGATCGGGGAGTATGGTAATAACCACCATTGCGGTAGAATTGCAAAATTCGTTGGAAACTTCCAGGATAAATGTGATCTGGTTATTTTCATCCAAGGGGTAAAAGCCCGGAACAACTGAAGGGTTGGGCACGTCAGAAGCAAATCCTGCCGGCACAGAACTCCATGAATAAATCAGCTCCGGATCGGCAGTCTCACTTCCCAACTGAATTTCCTCTGATTCGCAAACTTCTGTATCATCAATAATTTCGGCTACCGGTATGTCATGCACGGTAACTATCACTGAATTCTGATTGGTACAGCCTGTTTGAGTGTACACTTCAGTAAGGGTATAAGTAGTTGTTACCAATGGGCTAACCCTAGGATTTGAGATTGTTGGATCACTAATCGAAGGATCTTCGGGTTCGCTTGTCCATAGATAAGTATTCAGTGGCATTGGCTCGGTATATTCTGTTCCAATGGTAATGGTATCTCCAGGACATATATCCTGGTCAGGGCCGGTTTCTGCAAAAGGTGTCGGATTTACGGTAATTACAACACTGTCGGTATTTATACAGCCGTAATCGGTGTATTCCTCAACCAGTGTATAGGTTGTAGTAATACCAGGAGTAACTACCGGGTTGGGAACATCATCATCGAATTCTTCATCAACGTTGCTTGATGTCCAGGTATAAATGTTTCCATCAACCGGATTATCAGGACCCAGAACCACCGATTCGCCGTCGCAAATGGTTTGATCTTCACCGGCATTGGGTAAACCACCAACCACAGTCACTACAACTGTATTACTATTGGTACAGCCGGTTTCTATGTAAGTTTCAACCAACGTATATGTAGTAGTTACCGTAGGACTTACCACCGGGTTAGAGATGGTTGGATCGCTGATCGAAGGATCCTCCGGCTCACTTGTCCACAGATAGGTATTGGTAGGAATCGGTTCGGTATCACCTTCATTGCCCAGCATTATTTCATCACCGTAACAAATGGTCTGATCGTCACCGGTAAAGGCTTCGGGAAGCGGATTAAAAGTTACAAGCACTTCACTTGTACTGCTGCAACCTGTATCAAGGCTGGTTACGGTAACCGAATAGGTACCGGTTTCAGTAACTTCAAGTGTTTGCCCTGTGCTTCCATCTGACCATAAATAAACAACATCCACAAATTCACCGGCATCCAGGAGTACTATTTCACCTTCACAGGCCTCCTGATCGTCTCCAAGATCAACCACCGGACCCGGAATCACAGTAATGGTTACTTCAGCCATATCGCTGCCGCAAAGGTTCGTGCCTTCCACATAAAATGTTGTGGTTTCTGTTACTACCACATCAATCTGCGCCTGGGTTTCATTTCCTTCAAAATCTATTACGGGATCAGATGTCCACAGGTAATCATCAGCACCCGATGCGGTAAGAGTTACCACAGAACCTGCACATACCTGATCATCACCGGCAACAATTAACACTACAGGCTCGTCAATTACTGTAAGAGTAACTTCTTCATAAATATAACAGTTACCAACCAAATCTAATACTTCCAGAATGTAGGTTTGTGATCCGGTGAAGTCGATATTTACGGTTGGATTGGGAAGGTCAGAAACAAAGCTTCCGTCGGACTGAAGTGTCCACAAGTATTCAAAGTTTTCTGAACCACCGGTTGCTGTCGGGCTGCCACCAAGTATTACATCTGTCCCAAAGCATACGCCTTGGTCGGGGCCGGGATCGACAACTATCTCGGGCAATACGGTTAAGGTAACATCGTCAGAATCTTCACAGGCAACTCCTTCTGAATCAGACACAGTAATGGTATAAGTTGTGGTAACAGCAGGACTAACTACCGGATTGAGTAAATTCTCCTGGCCTGCCAGTGATGGATCTTCGGGTGTTGCAGTCCAGGTAATCGCATAATTCTCCGGTATTCCTGTACCGCCGGAGATAGTTGCACCCAGCGTATAGCTGACTCCTTCGTTATTTCCGTTACAAACCGAGTCATCATCTATGGCTTCCACAACAATTGCAGGTATAATTACTACAGTAACGGTGTCATAAGCAATACAGTTATCGCCTGCTTTATCACTAACTCTTACGAAATAAGTTGAAGTAACGGCTGGTGAAACCACAGGGTGTTCGTTATTTGAAATAAAGTTAGGATTGGGGCTGATTCTTTCCCAGCGGTAATCAAACTGTGTAGAGGGTACATTGGGATTTTCCAGATAATACCCGGTATTTCCTGTTCCAAGTGGCGTACCACCCAATGGAGTTGATCCACCTGAACACATATAAATATTGTCATCATCATCACCACCGGCATCGGCCACTACTGTAGGATAAATAGAAATTGTGGCGTTATCCTGACTACTGCAGCCTGCATCATCTGTTACAACAACAGTATAAACTGTTTGTACTGTGGGAGAAACAATTGGGTTTTCAAGATTTTCCTGACCGGCAAGACTGGGGTCAACAGGTACAGATGTCCATTGATATGTATATGGTGCAGTTCCACCCAGTGCGGTAGGAGTGCTTCCTGTGCCACCCAATACATGAATTCCTTCATTATCTCCACTGCAAATTACCGCATTGTTACCGGCAAAAGCATCAAGGGGTGAATCGGGTTGAGTAATTTCTACCGAACCTTCTATGGTACATCCGTTTGCATCTGTTGCAATAACCGAATAAATACCAACAGGGAGATCCGTTATGGTTTGAGTTGTTTCTCCGTTACTCCAAAGATACTCATACACTCCACCCGGGAAAGGTGTACCACCTGATACTTCAGCTGTGGCGGTACCATTGGCTTCTCCCCAGCAAATTACATCTGTGCTGGAAATATTCAGGATGAGTGGGTTGTCAGGTTCGTCAACCACGAATGTTTCCTCTTTAGTGCAGCCGTTGCTGTCAGTAATAATCAGGGTATAGCTTCCGGCAGGTATATCGATTATACTTTGGGTAACGGCACCATTGCTCCAGTTAAAGGAGTAGGGTGGAGTGCCGCCTTGCACATTGCTTATATCTATTGATCCTGTGGATTCTGATGCACAAAATACGTCCGTTATCGATACGTCGTAGGTGATCTCATCGGGTTCGGGAACAAAAAAACTTATTTCTGCTATACATGTGTTGTCATCTGTAACAATTAGCGAGTAAGTACCAGATGTAAGGCCGGTTATGGAATTTGATGTTCCGCCGGTTGACCAAAGGTAGGAATAAGGAGATGTTCCACCGGTTACGTTTACAGATATTGAACCGTCATTGCCTTCGAAACAGGATACAGGAGTAATTGTTTCGTTTATTTCAATACTATCGGGCTGGTTTACTTCAAAGGTTTCTTCAGCAGAGCAGAAATTTACATCGGTAACGGTAAGTATATAGGTACCTGCACCGATGTTGGTATTGTTTTGTGTCGTTGATCCGTCAGACCAGGTAAATGAATAGGTTCCCAAACCTGTGCCTCCTGAAACATCCACAAATATATTCCCGTCTTCACTCCCGAAACAGCTTGCATCTTCAATAATAGCGGTAATTACAATGGGATTATTTTCATTAATAGTTACTGTATTCACTGCTTCACAACCGTTTGCATCGGTAACTGTAACGGTATAGTCTCCGGCACCCAGGTTTGATGCTGTTTGTCCGGTTTGTCCATCGCTCCATAAATAATCATAGGGTGCGGTACCACCAATAGGATTGGCTGTTGCAGATCCTGTTTCATCACCAAAACATTCCACATCAACTATGTTGGAAAATGTAACAGTAAGGGGATCAGGTTCATCAAGCACTATACTTAAAAATGCGGTACATCCGTTTTCGTCGGTAACGGTTACTTCGTATGTTCCTGCTGTAAGTCCTGTAATAGTTTCACCGTTCATTCCGTTATCCCAACTGAAACTGTAATTGCCCGTTCCACCGGTTGCTTCAACAGTAATACTACCGTCATTATCGCCAAAGCAGGAAGGATCATTTTGATCTGTAACGTTTACAATCAGTATATCGGGCTCGGTAATTTCAATACTTTCGGTGGCCTGGCAGTTATTGGCATCGGTAACTATAACTGTGAAGTTTCCTGCGGCCAGGCCGGTTGCAGTTTGAGATGTTTGTCCGTTGCTCCATGAATATGTGTAGGGAGGAGTTCCACCTGTGGGCTGCGCCTGAGCCGAACCGGTAGAATTTCCATTACAATCCACATGGGTAATATTTCCTATGGTTACTTCCAGCAAATCGGGCTCGGTAATGGTTGTATTTGCTGAGTTGTTACAACCAAACTGATCTGAAACAACAACAGTGTAGTCGCCTGCTGAGAGATTTATTGCAGTTTGTGTTATTTGGGCGGGAGTTGTACTCCATGTAAAATCAAAAGGTGGAGTAGCATCGCTGATATTGGCGGTAGAACTGCCATCGTTGCCGCCAAAACAACTTACATTGGTATTGGAAAATGTGATAACCGGTAAAGGCCGTATTCTTACTTCAATACTTACACAGCCGGATGAAGCACATTCACCATCGGCTTCCCAGCGGGCGTAATAAGTTGTGGTAGCTGCAGGACGTGGGATAGTAATTGAGATCCCTTCGCCAATTTGTGTTCCCCCACAACTTCCGGTATACCATACAAGACGGTCGCCTGAACCCCCTGTAGCGGTAAGTATAATATCATTCATGTCATCAGCACAAATATCGTTGCGGTCAACCGATGCTGAAGCAGGGGCTTCAGGCAGGGGTTCTACAACAAGGGTGGTAATTTCGGATCCGGTACAATTATTATTATCGGTTACGGTTACTTCATAATCTCCGGCAAAATTCAAAGGGACATTAACAAGTACCGGATTTTGCTCATTGGATGTAAAGCTCTGCGGACCGCTCCACTGATAGGAGTCAAATCCATCGGGCGATGCAAAGAACTGAACGGTGCCGTCTTCGCATATGGGGCCTGAGTTGGTTGCCACCGGCTCGGGGTTCGGATATACTGTTACATTGAAAGGATCTGATGTTTTGGTACACCCGTTTGAAGAAGTGATGATCACCCTGTAATTGCTTCCTTCGGTTGCTACATAAGTTTGATTTGTAGCACCTGCAATAGTTCCTGATGAATTACGCCACTGGTAAGTATATCCCACTCCTGCTGATGCAGACAGGGTAACACTGCCACCCTCGCAAAAGCTGGTTGGGCCATCGGCGGTAATAACTGCTTCATCAGGTCCGGGTTTTACAGTAAAATTGAAAGTACCACTTCCTGTGGTTCCTTCATCGTCGGTTACGATCACCTCAACTGCATAGGTGCCCGGAACTGAAATATCCAGGAAAGCAGATGCTCCCAGGCTGTTTATTACAACACCATCAGGATCATTCCATTGATAGTTGACGTATACTCCTGAACCACCTGCCGCTATCGCATTGATTGCTATAGATGTTCCCTGGCAAAATTCGCTTCCATCCGGTTCAGAGAAGGAAACACTTATCTGACCCTTTGCGGGATTTGTGAGTGATAATGAAAGGAGCACAAATACAAGCAACCACAATTTCGTTATTGCATTACCTGTAAGCTTTTTTTGTAATATTTTCTTCATTTCTATGAATTTAATTCACCGGTACTTTCTATGTATACTGGTAGTGATGGTTTCTATACTTTTTATTCAATCGTAATAAGCCTTGAATATGCGTGGCAACCTTTATCGGATGTGATCATTAAGCGGTAACTTCCCTTTTCTCCCGTTTTTAGCTTTGGATTGGTTTCATCTGCCATGATTTTGTTTTCCATAAACCATTGGTAGCTGTAATTTTCATTGGCTTCGGCATTTAAAGTAACCGGAAGATCATTGCCAAAAATTCTTGAGAAAAACCCACGTTTTATTTCCACATCATTAGCCGGTTTATCAAAAACGGTAACAGTTATTTTAGAACTGGCCTGGTTGCCGTTTTCATCTGTTGCTGTGTAGGTTATGGTATATTTTCCCGGTTTTATGGGTTTGATAACTGCAAAGGGTCCATCGGTTCCTGCAAAAATATTTTCTCCGGTGCTTTCCCATTTGTGTTGCACAAAAACTTCGGTTCCATGAAACCCACGACCAATCAATCCAAAATCTGAACCTGTGCAGAGCCGGTTTATATCAGCAGAGGGTTCAATAAAAACCTCTGGTTCATCGGCAACACCTTTGTTTACAATGAGAAGAAGTAAGAGTGTAATAAAAACAGCCGGAAAAATATTTTTTATCATTTCAGAATGGTGTTGTTCGTCTGGATATGAGCAAATTTTATCTTCAATGCAGCAAAAATATACCAATACAAGTCAATATAAATCAGTTAAACACTGATTCTCATTTTTTTTTTCGCTGAACCCAAACGATAGATTTCACTTAAAGATATTTCGTATTCAATGATTTTTATTCTTTTTCTTCTACGTGTGTAATTGTGTAAGGTTTTGCCTAAAACACAGATTTTACCACAATTCCCGTGATGGATAAAAAACGTTCCACCATTTGAAATTTTTAAGTGAAACAAATTCAACTATTTACATTTTAAAATGAAGGGCAGGGTATGACAAAGGGCAGGCCAATAAACTTTTAAAGTTACCGGAGATTTGAAGTCATAGTTTTGAAGGGATCACTATTATAATCTTCCCGGATTTTGATTTTCGAGAAACAGCCGGCAATTGTTTTCAATACGTTGCAGAACATCCATATTGGCAGTTTTTAAAAAAGCTTCACCGGTAATTTTTTCAAAAAGCTCAATGTACCGATTGGATATTTGTTGCACAATATCGTCGTCCATGCGGGGT
>JBHEOF010000041.1:726-8778 GCA_046261715.1 Bacteroidales bacterium | reverse complement strand
TTCCTGACCCGGTTTTCCCTGGAATCCTTTTTCCATAAGCCATTCTCGTACAAATTCTTTTGAAAGCTGTTTTTGGGGAAGATTTTGCTGCAGGTTTTCATTATAACCTTCTGCATAAAAATAGCGTGATGAATCGGGTGTATGGATTTCATCTATGAGATATACGGTATCACCTGCTTTTCCAAACTCATACTTTGTATCAACAAGAATAAGTCCTTGTTCTGCAGCCATCCTGGTGCCTCTTTCAAAAAGTTTCAGACTGTACTGCTCAAGTTTGCGGTAATCCTGTTCTGCAACAATCCCTTTTCTGATGATGTCTTCTCTTGAAATATCCTCATCGTGTCCTTCATCTGCTTTTGTGGAGGGTGTAATGACAGGAGCAGGAAAAGCCTGGTTCTCTTTCATTCCTTCGGGCATGCTTACTCCACAGATACTTCTCTTTCCTGATTTGTATTCGCGCCAGGCATGACCACACAAATAGCCTCTTACTACCATCTCCACCCTGAAAGGTTTGCATAACAGGCCTGCCGTAACCATGGGATCGGGAGTGTCAGTTTTCCAGTTGGGGACAATATCAGCCGTTTTGTCAAGGAAGTGGGCGGCGATCTGGTTCAATACCTGGCCTTTATAAGGAATACCGGCCGGCAGTACCACATCAAAAGCCGATATCCTGTCGGTGGCGATCATCAGTAATATCTTGTCTTCAATATTATACACATCACGCACTTTTCCCTTGTAAAAGGATCTCTGACCGGGAAAAAGAAATTGGGTTGAGGTTACTGGCATAGAAATAGGTTTAGGGGTTTAGGGGTTTAGGGGTTGAAGAGTTTAACGCTTCCTTACTTTCTCACTTTCTCACTTTCCCATTTTCTTAATGACTCATTCCCGAATCGCTAATCGCTCCCGGGATCTTCGCTTCGCTCCGATAACTCAATAACCTTACACTAACTATTGTCTCCTTCATAGGCCTGAATGATCTTGGTAACCAGCGGGTGGCGTATCACATCTTTCTCATTAAGAAAAACGAAGTCAATACCTCTTACTTTGTTAAGAATCCGGGTGGCGATGATCAGTCCGGATGTCTGATTGCGTGGCAGGTCGATCTGGGTAATATCGCCGGTAATGATAAATTTTGCCGACTTGCCCATGCGTGTCAGGAACATCTTCAGCTGGCTTTCACTGGCATTCTGTGCTTCATCCAGTATTGCAAAAGCATTATCGAGCGTTCGCCCGCGCATAAATGCCAGGGGAGCAATTTCAATGGTTTTGTCTTCCAGATAGGTTTCCAGTCGAGCCGGGGGAATCATATCCCTGAGTGCATCATACAACGGCTGAAGATAAGGATCGAGCTTATCTTTCAGGTCGCCGGGCAGGAATCCCAGGTTTTCTCCTGCTTCCACGGCAGGTCGCGTAAGGATGATCCTTCTCACTTCCTTGTTTTTCAATGCGCGCACCGCAAGAGCAACTGCAGTGTAAGTTTTACCCGTTCCTGCAGGGCCAATGGCAAAGATCATATCATGTTTTGCAGAGGCATCAACCATACGCTGCTGATTGGGACTACGTGCCTTTATGATCATTCCGTTGCGGCCATGCAGCAACACACCCGAGGTTTCAGATTCTATTACATCAGAAATGGTTTTTGCCTCACCTGATGCAATGATCTCCAGAATGGCTTCATCAGTTACTTTTCCCAGTTTCTCAAAATGGTCGAGTATCTGTTGAAACTTCTTCTCAAAAAACGATAATTCATCATCATCGCCAATGGCCTTTATTTCGTTTCCACGCAGTACGATCTTAATTTTGGGAAAAAGTTTCCTGAGCAGTTTCAGTCGCTCTTCTCTCAAGCCGAAAATATCGGAAGGATGAATGGCTTCAAGCTGGATTATAAGTTCTCCGGCGGGTAGTGTTTCACTTGTGTTTTTTTTTGTCACTGAGTAATAAAAATGTTTGTGAGTAATGAATTTCCTTTGCAAAATAACAAAATAATTCTGTGTTATTATTTGATATGCTTCAAATTGTTTTACATTTGATACGTGGCTTTTGTTATTTTTGCAAAAGCCAGTGGTTTTTTTGTTCAACCCGGAAAATACAAGTTCGATGACCATAATAACGCTGATCAGCGATTGGGGCCTAAACAGCCATTACCGGGCTTCGGTAAAGGGAAGTATATTCAGGCAGATTCCTGATGCAAGAATTGTGGATATTACACACACCCTTTCTGCTTTTGATATTATGAGCTGCAGTTTTATACTGAAAAATGCTTATCCTGATTTTCCGCCCGGTACCATCCATATCCTGGCAGTAAATACTGAAGCTGGAACTCAATCGCCGCATATCGTTGTAAAATCAAATGACATGTATTTTATCGGGGCCGATAACGGTGTTTTTTCCCTGTTGTTTGAAGACAAAAAATATGAAGCCATAGAGCTGGATATTATGCAGGACTCAGATTATTTTACTTTTTCAACCCGCGATGTGTTTGTCAAAGCCGCTGCCATGATTGCCTCGGGCCAGGAATTATCATCGATGGGCACACCCTGCAAATCGCTTAATAAAATGCTCGCTTTCCGTCCTGTAATCACAGAAAACAAGATTGAAGGGAAGGTCATCTTTATAGATGACTATGAAAATGTATTTGTGAATATTGATAAACCAACCTTCAGAGAAGTAGGCAAAGGGCGGCCCTATGCAATAAAATTCAGATCATCAGGTTATGCTCTCAGTACCCTCAGAACTTCATATTCCGATGTGGAACCAGGTGAGCGACTGGCATTGTTCGGATCAACCGGTTTCCTTGAAATTGCCATTAACCGCGGAAAGGCATCAAGCCTGCTGGGACTGGAAGTCACTGACAGCGTAGTGGTTGAATTTGAAGAAGATTAAATAATTTCAATTTATGTCAGATGCAGATAATAAAAGCTTTTGTTTGAGTTTCTGATAATTCCCGTTATTCATTAACCGGCACAAGCCAGATAAAAAGATTTGTAAAAACCAGAAAAATTCATGTTTACACTTTTTCTCAGAGAGATCAATAACTTCTTCAATAATCTTATCGGGTATATTTCCATCGCAGTATTTCTGGTGATCAACAGTTTGTTTTTGTGGGTTTTCCCACTTGATACCAATATATTGCAATCGGGCTACGCCAATATCGATGGGTTATTTTCCATGGGTCCGTTCGTGTTTCTTTTTCTTATCCCCGCCATTACCATGCGTTTTTTTGCCGATGAGAAGAAAAGCGGAACCATCGAGTTTTTATTAACCAAACCCCTTACGGATACGCGTATTGTGCTGTCAAAGTATTTTGCTGCGTTTGTACTGGTGGTATTTTCTCTTTTGCCTACGCTGATCTATGTGATAAGTGTTTACCGGCTTGGATTTCCGCCGGGTAATATGGATATGGGAGCCACCTGGGGTTCTTACCTGGGGCTGTTGTTCCTGGGGGCGGGTTTTGTATCTATTGGATTGTTTGCTTCATCGCTCACTGATAACCAGATCGTTTCATTCATTGTCTCCATCTTTTTGTGTGGCTTTGCATACATCGGGTTCGAGTTTATTTATTCGCTCGATATGTTCGGAAATTTCGATCTGTTTATACGCAACCTGGGCATTTACGCCCACTATACTTCCATCAGCCGGGGTGTGATTGACAGCCGCGATGTGCTGTATTTTTTCAGTATTATAGTTATATTTCTGTTGCTGACGAAGGTGAAGCTGGAGAGTAGGAAATGGTGAGGAGGGTTAATGGGTTTATTCCCCCTTTCAAGGGGGCTAGGGGGATGTTGTTTGGGTTTAGAAGTAGATAAGAAAACAAGAAAATGGGAAAATAGGAAAGTAAGAAAGTAAGGAATTAAAAAAGTGGGAAAGTGAGAAAGTGAGAAAGTGAGAAAGTGAAATTTTCGTATTTCGATATTCGAATTTCGATATTCTGATTTGGGAGCAATGGCTATTCGTAATCCCTGGTTTTAAGAAAATGAAAGTAATGCAACATAAAGATTTGGAAAACAAAACCGTTAAAAAGTTTAATGTGCGAAGGCACAATATCATCAGTTTGCTGGTGAGCCTGTTGGTAATTCTGGCGGTGAACCTGATCGGTTCGCGGTATTTTACACGTATTGACCTTACCACCGAAAAGCGGTTCACCCTTACCGATGCCACCCGCGAAATGTTGCGCGAGCTGGATGATATTGTGTATTTCAGGGTTTATCTGGAGGGCGATTTCCCGGCAGGGTTCAGCCGCCTGCGAAATCAAACGCGCGAAATGCTGGATGAGTTCAGGGCCTATTCCGATTTTATTCAGTATGAATTTATCAATCCTACCGTAAAGGGTGATTGGGATCGCACAGAGGAGAATTACCAGATGCTGGCTTCAAAAGGTCTGCAGCCTACCCAACTGCAGGTTACCGCCGAAGATGCCAGCTCGCAGCAGATCATCTTTCCGGGTCTTCTGGCAAGCTATAAGGGCAGGGAGATATCTTTATCCCTTTTGCAGGATCAGATGGGGATGTCTTCGGAAAATGTGCTCAACAATTCGGCGCAGGCACTCGAGTATAATCTTGCAACCACCATCCATAAACTTACAGTTACTGAAAAACCCGGGGTAGCATTCCTGGAAGGCAACGGTGAGTTGGATCTGCGCTATGTTGCCGATATTACTCTCGGGCTGGAAGATTTTTACGACGTAGACCGCATTGCCATCAATGCCGACGCATCTGCACTTGAAAACATCAGCACCCTTATCGTTGCCCAGCCCATGAATGAATTTTCTGAAGCAGACAAATTTGTCATTGATCAGTATGTAATGAATGGCGGCTCGGTGCTGTGGCTGGTTGATCCGGTTTATGCCAGTATGGATAGTCTGCAGGTGGCTCCGGAAACCATTGGCATGCCCTGGTCGCTGAATCTTGATGACATGCTGTTCCGTTATGGAGTGCGCCTGAATACCGATCTTGTGATGGACCTGCAGGCAGTGCCCATCCCGATAACCACCGGAATGGTAGGCGACCGCCCGCAGATAAACCTGGTACCGTGGTTTTATTTTCCCCTGGTAAGGCCTGCAAGCGATCATCCTGTGGTACGAAATCTCAATGCCGTGCGCACTGAGTTTGTAAGTACGCTTGATACGGTGGGATCAGAGGAGATAAAAAAAACCATCCTGCTGGAAACATCGCCCTATACCCGGATTTTGGAAACTCCGGTACGTATTTCGTTCGACATCATGCAGCAACAGGTTGATGAAAGCAGCTACCGCGACGGATCAAGACCGGTGGCCGTTTTGCTGGAAGGGAGTTTTGAGTCGGTTTTCCGTAACCGCCGCATCCCGGAAGTGGCATTGCCCGAGAACTTCTCCTTCAGGGAAACGGGAGAAAGAACCCGTATGATCGTGGTTTCGGATGGCGATGTTATCCGCAACCAGTTCGATCAACAGGGGCAACCCCTGCCGTTGGGTTTCGACAGGTTTCTCAATGAAACATTCGGCAACAGCGATTTTATCCTCAATGCAGTCAACCATCTGAACGATGATCGCGGAATTATGGAAGCCCGGGCACGTGAGATCCGTATACGAACACTCGACAAAAGCATTGTAAACCGAAATCGCCTGGCAATACAGGTACTCAATGTGGGTGTGCCGGTGCTGCTGGTGCTTATTTTTGGCAGTGTACGCTTTTATTTACGCAAAAGAAAATACAACAAAAAGATCGTTTGAGCATCCTTCAGGCTAACGGTGTAAATTTATCATACTATGCAAAGAACCAATATATATCTTTTTCTTATCCTTGCAGGGTTGCTATTCCTCGTTGCTGTTGTCATTTTCTGGTATTCGCACTCGGCTTCCACTTTGCGGGCTTCCGACAGTGACTTTTCCCTTGAGCCATCGCTTGAAGTACTGAAAATTGAAATTATTTCCGGCCATGACAGCAAAGAAGTGGTAATGGAAAAGGATGAGCAGGGCCGATGGATCCTGAACAACAGGTATTATGCAAATGACCTGGCAGTACAGCAACTGATTGATCTTTGCAATCGCCTGCAGGTAAGGCAGCCGGTGAGTATGGAAAACCGGGCTCAGGTAGATGATATGCTCAGTAACCGGGGAGTGGTTGTAAATATTTATGTGCAGGCTTATCGTATTCACCTTGGAGAGATTAGGCTCATCCCATACCGGCGTGCTTATCAATCTTTTGTTGTGGGCGAGAATACTCCTGACGGATTAAGTACCTACATGCGAAAAGCAGGCTCGCAAATTCCTTTCAGAGTGCACGTACCGGCCCTGGAAACCGGTATCTCTTTTTTATTTGACCCCGATGAAAGAGAGTGGCGCAACCCGGTGATCATTGACATGCCACGTAACCAGATAAACCGTGTAACTATGCAGGACTTTGAAAATCCCGATGATTCATACAGGCTCATCCGCGAAAGCGCCGATGCCTTTGCTTTTTATCATCTCAATGAAAATCAAAAAATTACCGGTCTGGATGTCGACTCCCAGCGTGTTGAACGTTTTCTGCTCTCCTTCGAGGATATTCATTACGAATCCCTGTTGAATGAACAGCAGGAACAGGAACGAAAAAAACTTATGTTTGAGCAACCCTTCATGAAAGTTGCCGTAGAAAACAGGGAAGGCATGGAAGTAAGTTTCACGGCATTTGCCAGGAATATGCCGGAAGGGGATAATGTACTTCCGGGAGAAGGTCCCGGCGACCCGCACCGCTTTTATATTCAGGTGAACGATGATGAATTTGCCCTGGCACAATATTATGTTTTCAGCCGGATTTTGCGTCCGTTGTCTTTTTTTGATAATTAAAAGTCAAAAGGTTACTTTGGGATTGAATTAATAAATTATCTTTGCAAACGTATCATAAAACAGGTATAAAAGATGAAGTTTATCGTATCAAGCAATCTGCTTTTAAAGCAGTTACAATCTATCAGTGGTGTGCTAAGCACCAACAATACACTGCCCATTCTTGATAATTTTTTGTTCGAACTGAGCGAGAAGGAATTGAAGGTTTCTGCTTCGGATCTTGAAACCACCATGACATCAAAGCTTGCGGTTGATATGGTGGAGAACGAAGGAAGTGTGGCCATACCTGCCAAGATCCTGCTCGATACCCTGAAAACCTTTTCCGATATTCCGGTTACTTTTGAAATTGACGAGAAGAATTTCGGTGTTTCGCTTATTGCAGGTGAAGGTAAATACCGCCTTGCCGGCCAGGATGGACAGGAATACCCGCGTCCGGCCGAAATAGAAGGTGCTTCCACACTTACCATCGAGTCGGATATCTTACACAACGCCATCACCAAAACCATCTTTGCAGCCAGCAACGATGAAATGCGACCCATCATGACGGGTGTGTACTTCGAACTGTCAACCGACAACATTACCTTTGTGGCCACCGATGCACACAAACTGGTAAGGTATCGCCGCAACGATTTGAAGGCTGCTGAAGAAGCAGCACTCATTCTTCCCAAGAAACCGCTCAACCAGTTGAAAAATATCCTGGCAATGGATGATGCGCCGGTAAACATTGATTTCAATGAGAAAAACGCGCGCTTTACTTTCAAAAATATTACCATGACCTGCCGTTTGATAGATGGAAAATACCCCAACTACAACGCAGTTATTCCCAAGGATAATCCCAACAAGCTTACCCTTGACCGTTCACCTTTCCTGAATGCCATCAGAAGGGTATCATTGTTCTCCAACCAAACTACTTACCAGGTGAAATTTAAGATTGCCGGAACCGAGCTGCATCTTACCGCCGAAGATCTTGATTACGCCAATGAAGCAAAGGAAAGACTCAACTGCCACTACGAAGGCAGCGACATGGAAATTGGTTTCAACAGTAAGTTTATGCTGGAGATGCTCAACAACCTGGATACCGACCAGATAGTTCTTGAAATGTCGGAGCCCAACCGCGCCGGACTCATCTTCCCGATGGACGATGAAAACAAGGATGAAGACATCCTGATGCTGGTAATGCCGGTTATGCTTAACAACTGATAAATAAAATTTTCCTTTATACCATTAAAACCGCCTTTAGGGGCGGTTTTTTT
>JBHEOF010000041.1:0-490 GCA_046261715.1 Bacteroidales bacterium | reverse complement strand
TTCACTATAACCACTGCAGGTACTCCCGTCCCTGCTTGCAGGGAGGGGCCGGGGGTGGGTCAAAAAATTGATTACACCCACTCCGACAACTCCAACCACCGGAACTCCTTTTCCTCCAGCTCTTTCTCCAGCCGGGCATACAGCTCAGAAACTTCCTGCAGTTTTTCGGGTGTAAGTGATCCGGAATTCATCTGTGCCAGTGCTTCGGCTTTTTGCTTTTCCAGGACCGGTATTTCAGCTTCCAAAGCTTCAAACTCCTTCTGTTCTTTGAAAGTAAGCTTCTTCTTTTGAGCGGGTTTGTTGCCTGATGCGGGTTTGGATTGTACAGGTTTTTCTTCCTTTTTTCCCTGCTTTTTTTCCTGTGCTTTTTTTAACTGGTAGTCGGTGTAGTTTCCGGGGAAATCCTTGATCTTTCCGTTGCCTTTAAAAACGAAGATATGATCTACCAGGTTATCCAGGAAATAGCGGTCGTGGGTAACCACGATGAGAC
>JBHEOF010000040.1:15219-29459 GCA_046261715.1 Bacteroidales bacterium | reverse complement strand
CTTGTATTGTCTTTATCAAAATTTTATCAAAGAACTTTGCTTCTTCTATAGTAATCTCATTTGGTTACAAATGAGTATCTTTTAATTTTTGGACTGCAAAGGTAAAAAATAATTTTTTATAACAAGCAATTATTTTTATTCTTTCTCTGCATTCCGCAACCAATGCTATTATAAATTATATAACGCAATTTTTATTTGCGGGTTGCAAATGTAATTAAATTTCAGTTACTGCAATGCAATTCCTTAATTAAAACTTATAAAAAATTCGGCATAACTTTAACAATTCGATTTTCCGGTAATTGGTCAAATTGAAGCCTTTACTATTTATTTAAAATCATCTTAGTATTTTATACAACTCATCCTAAAAAAATTCAGGTATTTTGTTGCTTAAATTTTTATTTGTTATAATTTTGGGCCTGTCGCACGTTTCTTGGTTTTTTCTTTAAAACCAATACCACCTTGAAATATTATTTAATAGTGATAAGGGTGCGCCTTGGTTAATGACATTTAACAACTAACATACAGTTTAACTTAATATCAATGTAAAAACCAATTAGCCTATGGAAATTATAGAGATTGCCAGGTGGCAGTTTGGAATCACAACTGTTTATCACTTTTTCTTTAGCCCGCTAACTATGGGTTTAGCGGTATTAACAGCAATTCTACACACTTTTTATTATCGAACTGATAATGAGCATTACAAATTGCTTACAAAGTTCTTCGGGAAATTATTCATAATAATTTTTGCTCTGGGAGTAGTAACAGGGATTGTACTTGAATTTCAGTTTGGTATGGCCTGGTCAGAATACTCACGTTTTGTGGGTGATATTTTTGGTATACCACTGGCCATTGAAGCGTTATTGGCATTTTTCCTGGAATCAACTTTTATTGCAGTATGGGTATTTGGATGGGGAAGACTTCCTAAAGGCATACACCTATTGAGTATCTGGCTTGTGGCCATTGGCTCCAATCTATCAGCGCTGTGGATCATTATTGCAAACGCCTGGATGCAGGTGCCGATGGGTTATGTGTTAAATGAAGGACGTGCCGAATTAAGCGATTTTGTTGCTGTAATGCTTAATGAGCAAATGCTGGTTATGGCTCAACATACCATAATTGCGGCGTTTGTTACCGGCGGACTCTTCATGCTGGGGATAAGTGCATGGCACATAGTAAGAAAAAACCAGGTTGAAATATTTGCCAAATCTGCACGTATTGCTTTGGTTTTTACTGCGGTATCAGCTTTGCTGGTTGCTACAACGGGGCACAAACACGCTCAACATACTGTAAAACACCAGCCCATGAAAATGGCAGCCATGGAAGGGTTATGGGAAACAGAAGAACCGGCAAGCTTTTCAATGTTTGCTATTATTGATCAGGAAAACCGAACAACCCGGCGTGAGTTTAAACTTCCATACATGCTCTCTGTACTTGCATACAATAATCTCACTACCGAAGTAAAGGGGATGAATGAACTTCAGAAGGAATATGAAGAAGCATTTGGGCCTGGAGATTACCTTCCTCCGGTAGCAGTTGTATACTGGAGCTTCAGATTGATGGTAGGTTTGGGAATGCTGTTTATTCTTTTCGCAATTATTGGTCTTGTTCAATGGTGGCGAAATAAACTGGAAGAAAGTAAAACATATCTAAAACTGGCTACAATTGTTATGTTTCTGCCGCTACTCGCCAACTCATTGGGATGGATTGTTGCAGAAATGGGCCGGCAACCCTGGGTAGTATACGGTTTGATGCTTACCAGCGATGGGGTTTCCCCCAATGTTAGCGCAGGTTCGCTATTGCTTACTACCATTGTATTTACCCTTATTTATGGTTTGCTCGCAGCTGTTGCGGTATATCTTGTTCATCGTTTTGCTAAGCCAGGAGTGCCTGAAGATAGTGACAAAACGGTACATGCTTATTAGGATATTTTCAAAACATTAAAATTTTCAGATATGGATTTTCAATTGATTTGGTTCATTTTAATAGCTATACTTTTTATAGGCTATTTTATTCTGGAAGGATTTGACTTTGGTGTAGGGATTTTAATGCCTTTCATCAGTAAAGATGACACTGACCGAAGAATAGTTATAAATACTATAGGCCCTTTCTGGGATGCCAACGAAGTTTGGTTAATAACCGCTGGTGGTGCTATGTTTGCTGCCTTTCCACATTGGTATGCTACACTTTTCAGTGGCTTTTATATTCCCTTATTTCTTATGCTGCTGGCACTCATTCTCAGAGCTGTTGGATTTGAATTCCGCAGCAAAATGGAACAGAAGTGGTGGCGCAAAACCTTTGATCAGTTCATCTTCTGGGGAAGCCTGATTCCTGCTCTATTATGGGGAGTGGCCTTTACCAATATTGTACAGGGATTGCCCATAGGTCCGGATAAAAACTTCACCGGAAATCTTCTGCACATTCTTAACCCCTATGCTTTGCTTGGCGGTTTGGTAGTTGTTCTGATCTTTGTTTTACATGGCGCATTGTTCCTGAGTTTACGCACTACCGACGATCTGAAAGAACGTGCTGAAAAAATTGCACGTATCCTTTGGATACCCATTGCAGTAATTACTGCAGCATTTGCTGTAATGGGCTACTGGAACACAGTTTTATTTGAAGGACTCGGCCTGGTTCCGGGAAGCTTCCCAACACTGGCAATACTAAGTTTTATTGCCTGCTATGTTTTTATGCGTATGAAAATGCAGGGATATGCCTTCGCTTTTGCAGCAGCAACCATTTTGCTAGGCGCAGCAGTAGTATTTTACGGCTTATTCCCCAATGTAATGCCATCATCAATTGATGCTGAATATAGCCTTACGGTTTATAATGCTTCTTCCAGTAAACTTACTTTGCAGATAATGTCAATCGTAGCTTTGTTTTTTGTTCCTGTTGTTCTGGCGTACCAGGGATGGAGTTATTATGTTTTCAGCAAACGGATCAGCAGAGATGCCATACCAAGGGAATAAATTAACCATCTGAGCGATATGCTTTTGTGAAAGGAAAAGAGAATAAAAAATTAGAATCCGGCATGCACATTCATCGCAGACTCTTCAGGCTTGCAATAAATGTGCATGGCTTTTTCACCGGCTTAACCATTATCAGTTTTTTATCAGCAGGTATTGTAATCCTGCAAATGTATTTACTTAGCCGGATCATTGCTGATGTTTTCATTTCCGGTGAGATTCTTCGTACCGATTTATATTTATACCTTTTTGTAACCATTATCATAAGAAGTTTACTGATATGGATACGGGAACGATTTGCTCAATCAAATTCTGTAAAAATCAAATCTTCACTGAAAAAGGAGCTTTTTAATAAGATACTTATTCTGGGTCCATCCTACACCCGGGTAAGTAAAACGGGTGGACTTGCCGCTACAGTTACAGATGGCACAGATAAACTGGATGATTATTTTACACGATATATTCCATCCGTAATACATATTATTATTTTGCCGGCAGTAATTATAGGTTTCACACTTTATCTTGACTGGATCAGCGGATTGATCATGCTGTTTACTGCACCATTGATTTTATTTTTCATGTGGCTCATTGGTACCTATGCCAAAAAACTTACACAAAATCAATGGAAAGAGCTTTCAAGCCTGTCATCTCACTTTCTTGATGTAATACAGGGGCTGAAAACCCTGAAAATATTCGGCTCAAGCCAGAGAGAGTCACACGACGTAGATACTAAAAGCAACCGCTTCAGAATCATCACCATGAATGTACTCAAGGTGGCATTTCTTTCGGGTATGGTGCTCGAACTGGCAGCAAGCATTAGCATTGCATTGGTTGCTGTACAGGTTGGAATCAGACTGATTGAAGGCATGCTCACTTATCAGCCGGGTTTATTTATATTATTACTTGCACCGGAATTCTACCTCCCATTTCGAACACTGGGGAGCCATCATCATGCAGGTATGGAAGGAGCAGCAGCGGCTGAAGAAATATTCCGGATCAAAGATTATCAAACCTATAAACCCACAAATTCAGAAAAGCTAAGTAAGAGTATCAACCAACCTCCCTTGATCAGCTTTAAAGATGTAACCTACACTTATAAGGGAAATGATTATCCTGCCATCCGGCAAATTAACTGTACCTTAAACCCCGGGACACTCACCGCTGCTGTTGGTCCTACCGGAGCTGGTAAATCAACATTTGCAAATTTATTGCTTGGCTATCTCAGGGTGCAGAAGGGAACAATCCTTATCAATAACATCCCATTGGATCAGATTGATCCTGATAACTGGCACAAACACCTTGCATACGTGCCGCAACATCCGCATTTCTTTCGTGGAACTATAATGCAAAATCTGTTGATGGCCAATCCCGATGCAGATTTAAACCAGGTAATATTTGCCGCTAAAGAAGCCGGGGCGCATCAGTTTATTGAAAAGTTGCCCAAATCGTATCACACAGAACTTAGTGAAGATGCAGTTAATCTGAGTGGTGGAGAACGACAAAGACTCGCCATTGCAAGAGCCTTATTAAAAGAAGCTCCTTTACTAATTCTTGATGAACCTACATCAAATCTTGACCCAGAAAGTGAACAACTAATATCCGATGCCATGAATCGCATAACCAGAAACAGGAGTACACTGGTAATTGCACACAGACTAAATACGATTCGCAGAGCCGATAATATACTCGTATTCTCTGAAGGCAGAATAAATGAAAGTGGCAGACATGAAGATCTGATCAGGCAAAAAGGTATTTATTATAATTTTCTGGAAACTCAGGGTATACAACAAGTTTTATAAGATGATAAACAGGCTGAAATCTTACATAAGTAATTATAAATGGAAGTTCACACTGGCATTATTGCTGGCTACTGGCACCATATTGGCGGGTATTGGCCTGATGAGTACTTCAGGTTATCTGATTTCACGTGCAGCCCAACGCCCCATGATTGTTGACCTTTTTATGGTTACTGCTGCAGTTAGATTTTTTGGTATTTCAAGAGCTGTGGTGAGATATTTTGAGCGCGTAGTATCGCATGATCTAACATTCAGAATACTACATTCCATGCGTGTTGACCTTTACAGGAAATTTGATTCCTTTTCACAAAAATGGCTGATGGGGAGAAGATCCGGTGATTTGCTCTCCGGCATTGTATCGGATATTGAAACACTTCAAAATGTGTATCTGCGTATTATCTCACCGGTTATTGTAGCAGCAGTAATTTCGGTTCTGACATTTACCGGGCTTGCTTTTTTTGATCTAACCATTGCAATTACCACATTAACATTTCTCACTATTAACGGCATTGCAATTCCTTATCTTTCCGTCAGGATGGCCAGGGGACGTGGGAAAACCGAAATAGATACCCGAACAAAGCTGAAATCATTTCTTGTTGACAGGTTTCAGGGGCTACATGATATATTGTGGATGGGACGCAGAAACGAAACCATGGATGAATTCAACAGTATGCAAAATAAGTTAGATGAAATCCAAACCCGTAATGCAGGAACATCAGGGATCACAGAAGCTTTAAACACATTGTTCTCTCATATGGCAATGTTTACAGTTTTGTTGTTGGCTATCCCACTGGTAGTGAACGGTGAAATCAAAGGTGTATGGCTGGCAGCAATTGTATTAGGAGTTTTGAGCAGTTTTGAAGCGGTACAGGGTCTGGCAAATGCTTTCATTCAATATGAAAATAGCCAGGAAGCATCTGATCATTTGTTTTCTTTGGCAGATAGCGGAGAAAAAACAAGTGCTCCCGACGATGAAAAGCAAATTGAAATTCCATACGAGAAATTTGATATCAGGTTCAGGAATGTGTCATTTTCATATGATGCAGAAAATATAACGTTAAACAATATCTCTTTCGATATTCCTGCCGGGAGCAAAACAGCCATTATTGGCCCCACCGGTAGCGGTAAAAGTACACTTGTAAACCTTCTCCTGGGCTTTTGGAAACCTGATCAGGGGCAAATACTTGCAGGTGATAATAATACAGACGACCTGAACATGGAACAGTTCAGAACAAGATTCGGCACCGTATCGCAGGATGCATATATTTTCAACCGGTCTTTGCGGGAAAACCTCCTGATAGCCAATCCTGATGCAACTGATGACCAACTGAAAAAAGTACTTCAAAAAGTTGGGCTTGATGATTTTTCAGAAAACTTAAATCTTGAACCCGGTTCGCAAGGTATGAGATTCTCGGGAGGCGAGAGGCAATTGCTTGCTTTGGCAAGGGTTTTCCTGAAAGATTCCGATTTCTGGATTTTTGATGAACTAACCGCCCATATGGATGTAGTTACCGAGCGTAAAGTGCTGGATGCCATATCGTCAAACCTCGGGGTGAGAAGTCTTTTACTGATAACCCATCGTCTGATCAACATGGAAGAAATGGATCAGATCATTGTGATGGATAAAGGATATATAGCCGAAGCCGGTACACATGCGGAACTTCTTGAAAAACAAGATTTGTACGCAAAAATGTACCGGCAACAAATGCAAGTTATTAATGACTGATTTTTCTATCCTGAATGAACCTGCTTAAACCCGGTTATTATGCTCACATTACTTCACTATATCAAATCAACACTTCTATTGACGAAACGTGTAAGCTTCTCACCTTTCAGCAAGTTCTTCGAAAGCATGGCAAGGTCAATCAACTGACTAATAAGTTTCGATTGATTTTCTTCTTCCTTTTCATCAATGATCTTTGAAATTGTAGGATGATTGGTATTTATAACCAGGTTATATGTATCGGGCATATTTCCCATATAACTCATTCCGCCAAGTGCCGACATATCTTTCATACGGCGCATAAATTCGGGCTGGGTGATGAGCATGGGCTGGTCGGTTTCGCTCAGGTTTTCGAATACAACCTGGAAGGTTTGCTGCTCCAATTGCTTTTCAACCAATGGTTTAAGTTTGTCCTTTTGTTCATTGCTGAGTTTTGATGGAAGTTCATCATCTTTTTTAATAAGCTTCTCAACCACATCAGCATCAACCCTTACAAAACTAACATCTTCCAGTGTGGTTTCCAGCATTTGAATAAAATGGCTGTCAATGGGAGTATCCATGAGTAACACATCATAACCGCGCTCTTTGGCAGAATTGATAAAGCTGTGTTGCTCTTCCTTATGCGTGGTATAAATATGTACTACTTTTTTGTCTTTGTCGGTTTGTTCCGTTTTGACTTGATTACGATATTCTTCGAAAGTAAAATATTTGCCATCTACATTCTTCAACAGGCAGAATTTCTGGGCTCTTTCTTTGAATTTTTCATCAGAGATCATTCCGTACTGGATGAAAATCTTTATATCATCCCACTTTTTCTCAAAATCTTCGCGGTTTGATTTGAACAGCTCTTCCAGCTTATCTGCCACTTTTTTGGTAATGTGGCTGCTGATCTTTTTCACATTGCTGTCGCTTTGCAGGAAACTCCGTGAAACGTTGAGCGGAATATCGGGTGAATCAAGCACACCATGCAGCAATGTCAAAAAGTCAGGCACAATACCTTCAACTGAATCGGTAACAAATACCTGGTTGCTGTAAAGCTGGATTTTGTCGCGCTGCACTTCAAAGTTTTGCTTTACCTTGGGAAAGTACAGAATACCCGTGAGGGTAAAAGGATAATCTACATTCAGATGTATATTAAATAGAGGTTCTTCAAAGGTTAGTGGATATAATTCCCTGTAAAAGTTCTTGTAATCTTCATCTTTAAGATCGGCTGGTTTTTGCGTCCAGGCGGGGTTGATATTATTTATGATTCTTGGCTTTTCAACCTTAACTTCTTTGTCTTCACCCTTTTCGTCTTTTTCGGTTTTTGTTTCGGTTTCTGTACCAAAAACTATTTCAACGGGTAAAAACTTGCAGTACTTTTTGAGCAAAGCAAGAATACGACTTTCTTCCAAAAACTCTGTTGAATCGTCGGCAATATGCAAGATGATATTGGTACCTCTGTCCTTTTTCTTAATTTCAGAAATTTCAAATTCTGGATTGCCTTCGCATTCCCACTTTACAGCCTTGGCGCCTTTCTGCCATGAACGGGATTGGATTTCAACCTTTTTGGCTACCATAAAGGATGAATAAAAACCCAGACCGAAATGACCAATAATGCCATTATCCTTACCGGCAGCCTTAACCTTATCAATCCATTCTTCTGCACTGGAAAAGGCAATCTGATTAATATATTTTTCCACTTCATCAGCGGTCATCCCAATACCTTTATCGCTAATGGTAAGGGTTTTGGCCTTGGAATCCAGTTTTACTTCTATTTGGGTATCGCCGATATCTCCTTTAAAATCGCCAATAGATGCAAGCGTTTTGAGTTTTTGTGTGGCATCTACTGCATTGGAGATCAATTCGCGAAGAAATATCTCGTGATCGGAGTAAAGGAATTTTTTAATGATTGGAAAGATATTTTCCGTTTGAACGTTTATTTTACCTTTGCGCATAGCTTTCAGCAATTTATAAGTTTAACTTAACAATGAACCGCTGTGGGATTGGCAAAGGTTGTGCCAGCCGACAAATACTGCCAAATTGACTGTTATAAAGTAAATTTTAATTCAACTAGTCTATTATTAACCTTTTAAGAATTTACGATATGAAAACAATAAGTTGGAGACAAACACGAAATGCAGGATCGAAACGATTTATTTTGTCGTTATTGATTTTACCCTTTATACTGTTTTACTCTTGCCAACCTGCCGGGGAAAAGGAAGAATGGATACCCCTGTTCAATGGTGAAAATCTGGATGGCTGGGATATTAAAATTGCGGGCTATGAACTGAATGAGAATTTTGGGAATACTTTCCGTGTGGAAGATGGAAACCTTGTAGTATCTTATGATGAATATGATGAACTCGAAGACCGTTTCGGACATATTTTTTACAATGAACCCTTTTCACATTTCAAACTAAGACTAGAATACCGGTTCTTTGGAGAACAGATCTCCGGAGGTGCTGACTGGGCTTTTCGTAATAACGGCGTAATGTTTCATTCACAATCGGCTGAAAGCATGGAATTTGACCAGCACTTTCCGGTTTCAGTTGAAGCACAGTTCCTGGGCGGTTCGGGCGAAGGTGAGCGCCCCACAGGTGCAGTTTGCACCCCCGGAACCAACATAGAAGTTGCCGGCGAAAAGAGATTTTCTCATTGTTCACCCACTTTTAAGGATAAAACTTTTCATGGCGATGACTGGATAAAATTTGAACTGGTAGTTTATGGCGATTCCCTGGTTCATCATATTGTAGAAGGTGACACTGTTCTCACATACGGCAACCTTCGCCTTGAAGAAACCGGTCGGCCCCTTAGCAAAGGCTACATTGCCCTGCAGGCTGAAAGTCATCCTACGGCTTTCCGGAATATTGAGATTCTGGTTCTTGATTAATAAAGTGAATCTGAGTTTAACAAACAGCAGGCCTTTCTCATAAAGACATTCGAAACCTAAAATGTCAGGTAAAATCATTTCAGGTGACAGATATAAACAGGTATATTTGAAAACTCTGTTGCATTTAAGCCGGTAGCATTTTGCAATTATTTTTATCTTTGTTTTTTCAATCTCCCACATACACTCGCAAGCCGAACTGGTTTTGCTTTATTTTCCTTTTTAATCATTAATTTTTAAATACATACATTATTATGAGTAATATTATTGAGCGTTCTGCAGACAACATCAGGATTTTATCGGCAGCAATGGTAGAAAAAGCGAAATCAGGTCACCCGGGCGGTGCGATGGGAGGAGCAGATTTTATAAACATATTATATTCTGAATTTATAAATTATGACCCGGGTGATGGTACATGGCGCAACCGCGACAGGTTCTTCCTTGATCCCGGACATATGTCACCCATGTTGTATTCCATTCTGGATTTGGCAGGGTATTACTCAATGGAAGAGCTTGAAAATTTCCGCCAATGGGGAAGTCCCACCCCCGGTCATCCCGAAGTGGATCAAACGAAAGGTGTGGAGAACACTTCAGGACCACTTGGAATGGGGCATACCAACGCTGTGGGTGCAGCCATAGCAGAACGTTTTCTCGTGGCCCGTTTTGGTGAAACGCATGCCCATAAAACCTTTGCCTACATCTCTGATGGAGGTATTCAGGAAGAGATTAGCCAGGGTGCCGGAAGAATTGCAGGTTATCTCGGCCTTCATAATCTGATTATGTTCTATGATTCCAATGACATTCAGCTATCTTCAGAAACCAATGCTGTTTCACATGAAGATACTGCTATGAAATACCGTGCATGGGGTTGGAATGTAACGACCATAGAAGGAAATGATACCAATGCCATCAGGCAGGCACTCAAAAATGCAGTTCAGGAAAAGGAACATCCTACACTCATCATCGGGAAAACCATTATGGGAAAAGGTGCTGTAACCGAAGAGGGTAAAAGCTTTGAAAGACAGGTTTCTACACACGGCATGCCTCTGTCAGGTGCAGGAGCATCTTTTGCTAAAACCATTGAAAACCTGGGTGGGGATCCGGATAATCCTTTTGTGGTTTTTGACGATGTGAAAAACCATTGGGAAAAAATTAATGAAAACAAAAGACAAACTGTAAAAGCCAGAAAAGAAGAAATCAGCAGATGGGAAAAAGAAAACCCCGAAAAGGCTCAAAAACTCAATGATTTTTACAGTGGTCGCGTACCCGACATTGATTTCTCAGCCATAGAGCAAAAGAAAAATATCGCATCGCGTGCCGCATCAGGAGCAGTACTGGCACACTTTGCAGAAAAGGTGGAAAACATGATTGTGGCATCAGCAGATTTGTCAAACAGCGATAAAACGGATGGATTCCTAAAGAAAACCAAATCCTTTGTAAAAGGTGATTTTACAGGGGCGTTTCTGCAGGTAGGGGTATCAGAACTTACAATGGGAGCTATTGCCAATGGCATGGCCCTGCATGGCGGTGTAATTCCCGTTTGCGGAACATTCTTCGTTTTTTCAGATTATATGAAACCCGCCGTACGTCTGGCCGCACTGATGGAGCTCCAGGTAATTTACGTGTGGACACACGATGCCTTCCGTGTGGGTGAAGACGGACCTACCCACCAACCCGTGGAGCAGGAAGCACAAATAAGATTACTTGAAAAGCTGAAGAATCACAGCGGACGCAGAAGTTTTCTTGCATTACGCCCGGCCGATGCCGCCGAAACCAACATCGCGTGGAAAATGGCACTTGAGAACACAAAAACCCCTACTGCCCTGATACTCTCAAGGCAAAATATCAATGACATCCCATCCAATGGCAACCGCTTCAAAGAAGCTGTTCATGCCGAAAAAGGCGGTTATATTGTATATAAAGATGAAGGTCAGCCTGATATTATTCTGGTAGGAAATGGCTCTGAGGTATCTACGCTGTATGACGGAGCTATGCTGCTGAAGGAAAGAAAAGGACTTAAAGTACAGATTTCTTCAATTATTTCCGAAGGACTTTTCCGCGAACAATCTGAGCAATACCAGGATGAAGTGATTCCTGCAGAACTCCCCAAACTGGGGCTTACAGCCGGGTTGCCCGTTACACTGGAAGGACTTACCGGCCCCAAAGGCAAATCCATCGGATTGGAAAGCTTTGGTTATTCGGCGCCCGCAAAAGTGCTGGATGAGAAGCTGGGGTATACCGCAGATAATGTGTATAAAAATGCGCTGGATTATTTAGGCTTACAATAAGACCGAATCATCACAATCAAAAAAACCTTCTCCTCTTCGGGGAAGGTTTTTTTTGCACAAGGATTTGTATGTCAAACCAATTACTGCTGTATTTCCTAATGTATAGATTTTCGGATTATCTGACGGAGTTTTAAAGAATCAGATTATTATTTATTGTTTTACAAACCTCTCCAATAAAAAGTCTCCACCCTTTTCAACCTTAAGAAAATAAACGCCAGGTGAAAGATTACTTACATCCAGAGAGCCGGAAAGTAAATACTGGTTTGACACCAAAACCCCGACGATATTGAAAATCTGCACTTTAGCCTGTGGATTCAGTCCTTCAACATACAAGGTCTTGCTGGCAGGGTTAGGATAGAGCCTGAAGCTGTCGTGATGCGCTACGATGGCGGTGGCAGCTTCAAAATTGGCAGTAAGATCACGGTTTCGTAAAACAGAAAAAGAATAGGTTTCCTGGGTAGAAGCAACATTACCATTCTCTGTCCAGTTTACAAAGCGATAGCCTTCCCCGGGGGTAGCCGTTAAAGTAGCAACAGAACCATAATTATAGGTGCCGGTTCCGGAAGTGGTTCCGCTTTGTACAGGAAAAGTATCTGCAATAATTTCAAACGTCTGAAGATTGCTGGTCAACAGGATATCATCGACTTCCCAGGCAGCCGCGTTACTGGTGGTGGAGGTATATTTAAATCCAATGTGAAGAGTTCCCTCAGGTAAATGGTCCAGGTCAATTTCTCCTGAATAAACCCATTGCCAGGAGACATCTCCGTCGTGATAATTTACCTCATCCATGAGTTCCCATGTGGCCGACAAGGGGTCATTATCATAATCCATGGCATAGAAAACTTCAAGCTGAGGGCCGGAATACCCTGATGTATTCCAGAATGAAAACTGCAGGTTTTGGTTGTTTTCCTTATAAACCGCCGGGGAAACCAACCAGTTTTCGTTTTCCTGCGCGCCTGCATCGTAACCATTGATGTAAGCAAAATAAGAATTGTAAAGCCCAAACTGATTTACAGGCACCTGCCATATTTCCTCTCCCGAAAGATTATGTTGCGTCCAGCCTCCCGACAGTAGCTCCTGATCTTCAAAATCTTTCCCCAGCAATACGTTATGTCCGGCAAGAAAACGCATTCCTACAGGCCGGTGATCCGAAACTTTCCAATCATACTCACTCCATCCACCTGCAAGGTAATCTTCAACTCTTAAAGTTCTTACATAAGTAAAAGGGGCTGAAAACTCATCAAACAGTTCGCTGGTAATGATAATATGATCCAGATGTGAGGGCCATGACGGATAAGACCAATAATTGATGCTGCCGTGGGCAATGTCATAATCAGCAAACAAATAATTCTCCTCATCATCTATCACATTCCTGAATACATTATGATCCCATTCATCAGTAATAAGATCGTTCAAATCGCCCACAATCATTACTTTCTTGTCATTAAAATGTGTATCGACATATTCCTTCAGCAGATTCATGGCATCAAACCGGCGGGTTTCTTCATCCCAGGAGTCCGACAAATCCATATACCCATCACCACAACATTTAAAGTGGTTATTGATAACAATATAGTTTTCACCATTGAACTGAAAGTCCATCACTACCGGAGAACGGGGGAACGGTCTCCAATAGGGCTGATTCGTATAAATCTCATAAATATCATTTACTTCAATTTCGGTATCTTTATAAATATAGGCCAGGCCCGCAAAGTAGCTCGATCTGAAAAAGCCGGTATACCCCTCCAGGTTATCAAGCATCTGCTTGAAGAAAACAGTGTCACTTACTTCCTGCACGGCAATGATTTCTGCATCCATATTGAGGATAATATCTGTGACATAATCTACCGTAACCTGATCGTTTTTGGGAAACCACTCGATGTTCCAGGAAACAACTTCCAGGGTTGCATCCGTGCCAAAATGGAGATTGTCAATATTTTGCGATTGCAGAAAGGTTGATATAAAAATAAATGCAGGTAATAAAAGTGCTTTTTTCACAATTCGGGATGTTTTTTTTCAACAAAAAGAAGCGGCATGTTATGCCGGAGTAAATGAATGACAAAGGTACTATTCTAATGTAAAAAACAATCGTTTTGAATTTCAGCCCCTATTAAGTGTCTTGAAAAACCTCCCCTGTCATCGTCAGGTATTGTATTCTTACTCCCATTAGCAGACCTTGTAAAGTATTCCGTTTAAGACCTCAGAGGAAAAACTTTTCAAAATTCGGGATGAAAAATAAATATTTTTAGTACTTTGTATTGCATAGTACTATTTTTTGTTTTATATTTGCAGCGTATTAAATGAAATATTATGAACCTTGAAAACACAAAAGCCCAGATGCGTAAGGGTGTGCTGGAATTCTGCATACTTTCGCTATTGGCAAATCACGAGGCCTACACATCGGAGATCATAGAAACTTTGAAAGAATCGGAACTCCTGGTGGTGGAAGGCACGGTATATCCGCTACTTACCAGGCTGAAAAACGACGGTTTGCTCACATATCGATGGGAAGAATCAACCGGCGGTCCGCCACGCAAGTATTATAAAATAACTAAGTTAGGAGAAGAGTTTCTCAACGAACTGAAAAAAACATGGGACCAG
>JBHEOF010000040.1:0-15209 GCA_046261715.1 Bacteroidales bacterium | reverse complement strand
AGAAATAAAAATCATATTTTAAAAACGATCAACCATGAAAAAAACAGTTACAGCCAATATAAGCGGAATAGTATTTCATATTGATGAGGATGCTGATGAAAAACTGGGCAGATATTTGTCCAATGTAAAATCACACTTCAATGCAGAAGCCGGCTCAGACGAGATTATTTCAGATATCGAAGGCCGTATTGCAGAGATGTTTCAGGAGAAAATAACCGCAACCAAAAAAGTTATCAATATAGGTGATGTCAATGAAGTGATAACCCAGTTAGGTGAGCCCGAACAAATGGCCGAACCGGAAGAAGAGCCCAAAAGCAAGGGATCCGGGTATGAAGAGAAAGCCCCAAAAAGGCTTTACCGCGATCCTGATGATAAATATATTGCCGGTGTTTCCGGGGGATTGGGTGCATTTCTCAATATCGATCCGGTTTGGATTCGTGTGGCATTTGTTGTATTTACATTTCTTTACGTATTCGGTCTGGTGCTGTATATCATTCTTTGGATCGTAGTTCCTAAAGCACGAACAACAGCTGAGAAGCTTGAAATGCGGGGTGAAAAGGTTAATATATCCAACATTGAAAAATCTATCAAGGAAGAACTCAACGAGTTGAAGGACAACATCAAGGAGTTTTCTGAGGAAACCAAACAGCACTTAAAAAAAAAAGAAAAAAGTAAAGTGACCCGGGATCGCAGCGCACAGGTAGCAGCAGGATTAATACAGGTTCTTGCCAAAGCAGCGGGTATCATTCTAATTTTCTTTGCTTTTTCATTTATAGTGGCTCTTATCTCTGCCATTTACATGCTACCCCTGGGTTTTCATATGACACAAGGTGTTTTGCATGCTTCGTTACCTGAAATGCTTTCTGCAGTCTTAACCTCTGCGCAATGGGTCAGCATTACACTACTATCTATCGTTCTCATCGTTGGAATCCCCGTTTTCTGGATGTTGCTTGCTGGTATCCAGTTGTTGTTCGACATCAAAACTTCGTCAAAATACCTGGGATTGATAACATTCATTATCTGGCTGGCAGCAGTTGCCACTCTTTCGCTTGCTTTTGTAAGCGGGGCAAGAAACTTTACATCACATCATGAAAGCAGCACAGAATATGTTCTGGAAAGAAGCCAGTGGCCCAATCTTTACATTTATCTTAATGAGCCTAAATTTCCTGAAGATGCAATAAGAAGAAACAGATTGAAGGTGACTAAATGGAATTATCTCTGGCAGGAAACAACAGAAGATGCAATGGGAATACCTGAACTGCGACTGAAAGCTTCACAAAGTGATGAAATTGTACTGGAAGTCATCAAAGAATCAAGAGGTCCTTCACTCAGGCATGCATCACAAAATGTTGAAAGCATTGAATATTCTTTCCTTCAAAAGGATTCTTTGCTGATTCTGGATCCGGTATTCTATTTTGATAAAGCTGATGGATGGAGAAATCAACAGGTTAAACTGAAATTGAGCATACCAGAAGATAAAGTGGCAATGCTTCAGAAAAACTTACGAAAAAATATGTGGGTTCAGTGGCCGCGATCTGTAAGTGTTGTGGAACAATAGTTTAAGCTTTTTTTGCTTCTGAAAAAAGGATAGCACATCATGCCATGATTGAACAATCGGCCAATTTAGTTATTTTTGTATATAGTCAAAACACATGAAATTAAACAGGATTATATACCCTTACAAAAATGGCTGTAGCAAAAACAACGAAAAAAAATACTTTTACAAAAGCCCAGAAAGAAGAAATATTAAATGATTACCGCCTGGCGCACGAGAGTCGTCAGGCGAGTATTTTGGGTCGCAGGGAAGTATTAACAGGCAAAGCAAAATTTGGAATTATGGGCGATGGTAAGGAAGTGGCCCAGATAGCCATGGCCAAAACCTTCTGCAATGGGGACTGGCGCAGCGGATACTATCGCGACCAGACTTTTATGCTGGCTGCCGGAATGACCACACTGGAGGAACTGTTCGCGCAACTTTACGGTGACACCGACCTGCAGGCCAACCCTTCCAATGGCGGCCGTATGATGAACAACCACTTTGCCTCGCGCAGCCTTGATGAAAAGGGAAACTGGAGAGACCTTACAAAACAGAAAAACACCAGTGCCGACATGTCGCCGACTGCCGGGCAAATGCCTCGTTTATTGGGGCTGGCACAGGCATCCAAAGTTTACAGAGATCATCCCGAAAAAAAGATACAAAAAAACTTCTCCGGAAATGGCAATGAGGTTGCATTTGGTACCATTGGAGATTCATCTACCAGTGAAGGACTCTTCTTTGAAGCCATGAATGCCGCCGGTGTGCTGCAGGTTCCTATGACCATGTCGGTTTGGGATGATGGTTATGGAATAAGTGTTCCTGTTGAATATCAAACCACAAAAGGGAGTATTTCCGAACTCCTGAAAGGATTGCAGAGGGACAATAAAACAAAGGGTTTTGAAATTTTTAAAGCCAGAGGCTGGGACTACCCCGGACTGATTGAAACCTATAAAAAGGGTGTGGATATTTGTCGCAAGGAACATGTTCCGGTTTTATTTCACATAACTGAAGTAACTCAGCCACAGGGGCACTCAACCAGTGGATCACACGAACGCTACAAGGATGAGAAACGGATGCAATGGGAAAAGGAGTTTGACTGCCTGAACCAAATGCGTAAATGGATCCGGGACAATAATATTGCTTCAAATGACGATTTGGACAAAATAGAAAAAGAAGCTGTTGTTCGTGTAAAAGAAGCAAAAAAGAATGCGTGGGAGAATTTTCAAAAACCCATAAAAAAGATGCGGGCTGATTTTGTGGAAATGGTAAACATTACCCAGTGTCAGTGCCTGAAGGTTGATAAAATTGATGAATTGATGCAGGAATTGATGCGCATTGGAGAACCTATCCGTAAAGATGTGGTGAGTTCGGCAAAAAAAATTCTCAGGCTGATATGCCACACCTGCACATCAGAGAAATCGCTTAAGATGCAGGTTAGCAAGTGGCTTCAGGAGGCACTGGAAGAAAGCTCTGAACGCTACAGTTCACATCTTTACAGCCAGTCTGAAAGGTCAGCACTGAAAGTTCAGGAAGTAAAGCCGGTTTATTCCGAAAACAGTAAAAAGGTAAACGGACGGGAAGTTCTGGTTGCCAATTTCGATCGCATCTTCAGTAAATACCCTGAGGCAATGATTTTTGGTGAAGATGTAGGAAAAATTGGTGGCGTAAATCAAACCCTTGAAGGCATGCAGGAAAAGTACGGTGAGCTTCGTGTAAGCGACACCGGAATCCGTGAAGCTACCATTATAGGTCAGGCCCTGGGTATGGCCATGCGTGGCTTACGACCCATTGCAGAAATACAGTATTTTGATTACCTGATTTATGCACTCCAGGTACTGAGTGACGATCTCGCTACATTGCATTACCGCACAGTGGGCGGACAAAAAGCTCCTATGATCATAAGCACACGTGGTCACCGACTGGAGGGAATATGGCACTCCGGCAGCCCTTTGAGCATGGTAATAAATTCTATACGGGGAGTTCATGTACTTGTACCACGAAACCTTACACAAGCTGCAGGCTTTTACAATACCATGCTTCAGTCAGATGATCCGGCACTTATCATCGAACCGCTCAATGGATATCGGTTGAAGGAAATCCTTCCGGATAATATCGGTGAATATACCATACCATTGGGTAAACCTGAAATTCTTCGTGAAGGCGATGATGTAACACTGGTTACCTACGGATCGTGCGTACGCATTGCCGAAGATGCGGCTGATCAGCTCAAGGAATATGGCATTGCTGTTGAACTTATTGATGTGCAAACACTTCTGCCGTTTGATATTGACAAAACCATTGTGGAATCTTTGAAAAAAACCAATAAGATTGTATTTTTTGATGAAGATGTTTCAGGGGGTGCAACAGCATATATGATGCAAAAAGTACTGGAAGAACAGAACGGATATCTTTTCCTGGATGCAAAACCTGTTACTATTACCGCTAAAGATCACCGGGCTGCATACAGTACCGACGGAGATTATTTCTCAAATCCCAATGCAGAAGATGTTTTTGATGCTATTTACGACATAATGCATATGTATAATCCGCAAAGATTCCAGGACCTGTATCCACACAGTCCTAAAAATTCTTAAATCCCAAAGCTGAAGAAAACCGGCATATCATCAGAAAGGATGTTCAAAACAGGCCCTTTTCCTGGTATCTTGTATTAAATATTTGTTTAATTTTTAGATGCTGGTTGTTAAAAATAGGTTATCTTTGCCGGCTCGGACAAATTATGATATTTCCTGCTTGTTTTTCATGCAGTGCATGATATCAACATTTCATAGAAATCAACATGACAGATCAAAAAAACACAATTGGTAAGGACAATGTTCTTGATGGGAAGCGACTATATTACAGCTTTCTTGCAGGGGCATTCAATGTTTTCGAGAACCAGAAAATGCTGAACAAGATCAATGTATTTCCTGTTCCTGATGCCGATACCGGAACCAATCTTGCATCAACCTTCCGTTCCATTGTCGAAAATACTGCACCGAGCAATAATATCAAACACACATCAACAGCTATAGCAGAGGCTGCACTTACCGGTGCCCGGGGAAACTCCGGGATAATTATAGCACAGTTTCTTTATGGTATGAGCAATGAGCTTGAAGATCAGGCTGAAATATCTGTACAATCTTTTGCCGATGCCACCATGAAGGCAGTAAATTATGCCTACCAGGCCATTGCTAACCCTGTAGAAGGTACTATTATTACCGTATTGCGCGAATGGGCAGAATTTATTTATGATGTGAAAGATAAATATGAAAGCTTTGAACACCTGATGCACGAATCCTTACTCAAAGCACGCGAATCTCTGGCAAAAACCCCTGAAAAACTTAAAATACTTGCCAAATCGAATGTAGTAGATGCAGGCGCCCAAGGGTTTGTGGTTTTTCTGGAGGGTATTAACCAGATCTTTGAAAAAGAGAATGTTAAAAAAATACTGAGTTTTAAAACAGCAACCATTGAACAGGATATCAGCATTTTTGATGAACATGAGGAAGGAGAATACAGATTTTGTACAGAAGCGCTGATCTCCATGAATCAATCATCCAAAGAAGCTGTAAAGGAATTTTTAAGTAATATGGGCGACTCGTTGGTTATGGCAGGCCCTGAAACACGCATGCGTATCCACATTCATACCAATGAACCTGAAGTGGTATTTGCACACCTTGCTGATGTAAGCACAGTACTTTACCAAAAAGTGGATGATATGGTAAAGCAAAATGATATTGCTCATCGACGCAAACATGATATTGCACTTGTGGTTGATTCAACCTGCGATATCCCAAAGGAAATAATAGATCACCATCAAATACATGTTATTCCGCTGAATGTATTTTTTGGAGAAAGTCAGTTTCTTGACCGCCTTACCATTACCCAGGATAAGTTTTTTGATTTGCTGAAAACCTCAGATGTTTATCCCACATCTGCCCAACCCGGGATAAAGGATATCAGCAACACCCTGAACTACCTATCAACACACTACGAAACAATCATTTCCCTGCATATATCAAGCGTGCTGAGTGGTACTTTTTCAAACAGCAAAAAAGCGGCAGAAAGTATTATGCGTGATAATAAAGATAAGCGTATAGATGTTCTGGATTCAAAACAAACCAGCGCTGCATCGGGGCTCATTGCTTTAAGAATTGTCCGGGCCATTGAAGAAGGGTTATCCCACGATGAGATCATTGCAAAATCGCAGGAGTGGATCGGAAAGAGTAAAATATATGTAGGTGCCAGATCTCTTGAATCCTTTGTGAAAGGTGGAAGAGTGAGCCCTGCTAAAGGTTTTATCGGCTCCATGCTTAATGCCAAGCCCATAATTTCAATAACAGAAGAAGGGAAGGCTGTTTTGTTTGATAAAGCATTCAGCTACAAAGGCAGCCTGCAAAAAACATTCAATCATGTAAGAAAATATATTGGCAACAATAAGCTATGGGGATACAGTATTGTACACGCCCGAGACCCGGAAACGGCAGAATGGTATGCAAAGGAAGTAGAAGCAATTACAGGTTTAAAACCGGAGTACATCATGGAGGTTTCTCCCGTACTGGCCATCAGTGCCGGTCTGGGAGCTGTAGGCGTAGCCCTGATGCTTGAATAATCAAACTGCAGCAACTTGTAAAAAAAGAGATTGCTCTTAAAAATGAGAGCAATCTCTTTTTTTTTCAATATAATGGAATTCTAATAATTCTCAACCCATTCTTCAAAATAGGCCTGCGGATGCTGGCAGGTCGGGCAATTTTTCAAAGCTTTTTCGCCTTCATAAATGTAGCCGCATTTACGACAATACCACTTAACTTTTTTGGGGCGTTGAAATACAGAACCGTCCTCTACCCTTTTAAGCAGCTTCAAATATCTTTCTTCATGATTCTTTTCTGCTTCTGCAACCATTTTAAATGCAGTTGCAACTTTTTTAAATCCTTCTTCCTCAGCAACACGTGCAAATTCGGGATACAATTCCGACCATTCTTCCTTTTCTCCTGCTGCAGCACCTTTTAGATTTTCAGCTGTTGTACCGAGTTTCCCGGCCGGATAGGAAGCAGTAATTTCAACCATGCCACCTTCCAGGTAATCGTAAAATCTTTTGGCATGCATTCTTTCCTGGTCAGCTGTTTCTCTAAAATATCCTGCAATTTGTTCATATCCTTCTTCCCTGGCAATTTTTGCGTACATCTCATACCGCCTGGTTGCCTGCGATTCGCCGGCAAATGCTTTCAGCAAGTTCTGCTCGGTCTGGGTTCCTTTAAAGCTTTTTTCCATAATTCTATTTCTGTAACGATAAGTATTTAAAAGTTGCAGGATAAAATATCCTGCTTTCAATCTGATTCAAAATTAAGCTATTTGGGAGAAAAAGCACTAAAATATCCAAAGGAAGAGCCTGATTTTCTGTTATTTATAATCAGTTTAAATAAAAACAGGATGCAATCTTTTGAACTTTAGATGCATCCTGATATTTTGAATAAACAGGCTGTTTAATTACAACCCATTAAAACATTCTTTAAAAATTATTTTATAAGTGTTTGGGAACGATCGGGCCCTGTTGAAACTATTGATACTTCTACACCGGTGTAATCTTCAATATAAGCAATATAATCTAAAAGCTCTGCCGGCAGTTCATTATAATCTTTGAACTTTTCAAGGTGTGTTTTCCATCCCTTAAATTTTTTATACACAGGTTTTATTTCTTCTGAGTCAAACTCGAAAGGAATATAATCAATCTGTCCACCCTTATAACCATAGGCAATACAAGCGTTAAACTCATCAAATCCATTTAACACATCAGCTTTGGTCATGATCAAAGATGTAACTCCATTGATCATAACACTATATCGTAAAGCAGGCAGATCGAGCCATCCGCAGCGACGGGGTCGCCCGGTTGTTGAGCCAAATTCATTACCCTCTTCGCGAAGCAGTTGTCCTTTTTCATCAAAAAGTTCTGTGGGAAATGGTCCGCTTCCCACACGTGTACAATACGCTTTGAAGATGCCAAAAACCAACCCTATTGATGAAGGAGCCAGACCCAGGCCTGTGCATGCTCCGGCAGCAATGGTATTAGATGAAGTAACAAAGGGATAGGATCCGAAATCGATATCAAGTAATGAACCCTGGGCGCCCTCTGCCAATAATTTCATTCCGTCATTCAGCGATTTATTAGCAAATATCTCCGAATCAACCACCGGAAATTCTTTCAGTTTTTCGGCTCCTTCAAACCATTTCTTTTCGTATTCGTCAAAATCAAGACAATCAAGTTGCACCGTACTGATATCGAATCCTAAAGCCCTGGCTTTATGCAAATGACTTTCCTTGAGTATTTCATACTGCTCGCGAAAATCGCTTTGCAACAAATTACCTATTCGCAAGCCGTCACGTGCTATTTTATCAGTATATGCCGGTCCTATTCCTTTAAGAGTACTGCCAATTTTTGATTCGCCTTTGGCATGTTCAAGGGCTGCATCGAGTAGTTTATGAGAAGGGATGATCAGATGCGCTTTACGGGAAATGAGCAATCTCTTTTTCATGATATCAAAAGGTAACTTTATGCTTCGCAGTTCCTTGTTGAATATCATGGGGTCAATTACCACACCGTTGCCAATCAGATTAACTGAATCCTCATGAAAAATACCCGACGGGATAGTGTGCAAAATGTATTTTTTGTTATCAAACTCAAGGGTATGTCCTGCATTTGGCCCTCCCTGAAAGCGGGCAATAATATTATAATCAGGTGTAAGAACATCTACAATTTTTCCTTTTCCCTCATCACCCCATTGAAGGCCAAGGAGCACATCAGCTCTGTTTTTTCTCATTACCGAAATTTAAATAAGTTAGGGGACTAAACATAAAAAAAGCCGCAAAATCCGGCTTTAAAATTTAATTCAAAAGTAATTGAATTTTATGTAACTGACCAATCAATCCAAAGGTTTTCGCAGATTAAATTTGTTTCAATTGTTTTTTAGTTGTTCGCAACTTTTACATAAACCGTAAAAAGTAAACGATCGGTGGTTTACTTTAAATCCCATAAGATTTTCAATGGAATTTTGTATTTCCTGAAGTCGGGGATCGCAAAATTCAAGCACCTTGCCACATTCGGTACAAACAAGGTGGTCGTGCTGTTTGTATTTAAAAGATTTTTCAAACTGGGCCACATTCTTCCCAAACTGATGCTTAATAACAAGATTACAATGCAGAAGCAATTCAATGGTATTGTAAAGTGTAGCTCTGCTTACCCTGTATTTATTGTTCTTCATTTTAATGTATAATGACTCTACATCAAAATGTCCTTCTGTTAAATATATTTCCCTGAGAATGGTAAACCGTTCCGGAGTTTTTCTGTGACCGTTGTTTTCAAGGTAAACAGAAAATATGCTTTTGACGGTTTCCAGAACACCGGTTTCTTCTTTACGTTTTTTCATGTACATGATCAGATGTTTTCTTATCTGCTGATTTCAAAATGTATTCAATCTTAACATATTTGTCAATGACACAACTTTAACGCTATAAAGATATAAAAAGTTTTGGTTATTTGAAATGGTTATAAATAATTAAACATAAGCACTGGCTGTCAGTTACTTATTAAAGGAAAGTAAATTATTTTCCGATTCTGGTAACCTGTCTGACACCCTTAATCTTTTTAATCTTACCGATAAGATTATTCAGATGCTGTGTATCATTAACATACAACATTACAGTACCTTCAAAAGTACCGGCATTGCTGTCGATGTTGATGGAACGAATATTCAGATTGTATTCGCTGGAAATAAGGCTGGTAATGTCGTTGAGTATCCCCATATCATCAATTCCCCGGATTTTGATACCAGACAGGAAGGCGATGGATTTTCCGGTATACCATTTTGCTTTTACAATGCGGTAAGCAAATTTCGACATGAGTTGCACCGCATTGGGGCAATTATTACGGTGTATTTTAATCCCTTCATTGATGGTTACAAAACCAAATACATCATCACCCGGTATAGGATTACAGCATGGTGAGAGCGTGTAATCAAGTGCTTCCATACCATCACCGATTAGCAGCGTATCAGGTTTTTCCTTTAATTTCTGCCTGATAGGATCAACCCCTTCCCTTTCCAGGGTAACACTTTTAGCTCCCTTAGAGAAAGGATTTTTCAGGTAACTAAAAATGCCGCCCCGTTCCTGTTCAGATAAATAGTTCTTAAGATCTTTAATATCCAGCTTGTCAATGGCGAACTCATAATACAGATCAATGGGAGCCTGAAGCTTAAAGAAGTTCACCAGTTTCTGAATGTTCTCAGGGTTGTTATCAATTTTCAGTTGTTTTAATTTCCTGTCGAGTTTTTCCCTGCCATCTTCAGCAATTTTCTTGCGTTCTTCCTTAAGGGCAACTTTTATCTTTCCTTTGGCTCTTGCTGTGGTAACATAATTGAGCCAATCAGGTTTGGGCTTTTGCTTAACGCTTGTTATGATCTCAATCTGATCGCCGCTTTTTAACGGATGGCTAAGAGAAACAAGCTTATGGTTTACTTTTGCTCCAAGACACTGGTCACCGACCTTGGTATGAATGGAATAAGCAAAATCAAGTGCTGTGGAACCAATGGGCAAAGTCCTGAGTTCTCCTTTAGGTGTAAATACAAAAATTTCATCTGAAAACAGGTTAAGTTTAAAATCTTCAATAAAGTCAAGAGCATCTCTTTCAGATGTCTTAAGGATTTCGCGTATCCTGTTCAGCCATTTGTCTAAACCGCTCTCTACTGATTTGGATTCTTTATATTTCCAGTGCGCAGCATAACCCTTCTCAGCTACTTCGTCCATTCTTTTAGCACGTATCTGCACTTCAACCCATTTTCCCTGCTTGCTCATAACTGTGGTGTGCAGTGATTCGTAACCATTGGCTTTGGGAGTTGAAATCCAGTCGCGCAATCTGTCGGGGTTTGGTCTGTATATATCAGTTACTATGGAATAGGCGCGCCAGCAATCAGCTTTTTCGCGTTGCTCGGGGGTATCAATAATAATACGAATGGCAAAAATGTCGAATACCTCGTCAAAAGGGACCTCCTGTTTCTTCATTTTACCCCAGATAGAACTAATGGATTTGGTGCGGCCAAGAACAGTGTAATTTAATCCTTGTTCGTTAAGTGCTTTTTTTATGGGATAGGTAAAATTGGCAATAAAACGGTTTCGTTCTTCTTCTGACTCTACCAGTTTTTGGGAAATCGATGCAAAAATATCAGGATCTGTATATTTAAGCGCCAGATCTTCCAGTTCACTTTTTATGGCGTGAAACCCCAGGCGGTGTGCCAGCGGAGCAAACAGATAAAGGGTTTCATTGGCTATTTTCAATTGTTTTTTTGGGGGCAGCGATTCAAGCGTACGCATGTTATGCAGGCGATCGGCCAGCTTTATCAGGATAACCCTAACATCATCGGATAAGGTTAGTAACATTTTCCTGAAATTTTCTGCCTGTACTGATGTGGTTTGGTCAAAAATATCAGAGATCTTGGTAAGCCCGTCAATTATTCTGGAAACTTCTTCACCAAAATACTCAGTAATATCGGCCAGTGTATAATCAGTATCTTCAACCACATCGTGCAACAGGGCGCATACCACACTGGTAGCACCAAGCCCGATTTCTTCCACAACAATTTTTCCAACAGAAATAGGATGATAAATGTAAGGTTCGCCACTTTTTCTGCGATGATCCTTATGAGCCTGTAGTGAAAAATTAAAAGCCTTCCGGATTGTTTTCCTGCTTTCGGGATTTGTACGGGGGCGACAGACCGATAAGAGCTTTCGGTATTGTTTCAGGATCTCTCGTCGCTCCTGCTCTTCATCCATGCTTTGTATTTCCAGTCTATCAATATCTGACACGTTTAAAGATATTTACAGGTTTTTTAATCCGGCTTTATTCAACTCAACAGGAAAAGTTATTTTTTATTTTCGGTTTAACTTTTCCTTCTACAAAGATACAGCAAAAGGGGCAAGGATAATAAATAATCATTTACCTCTTATTTAAATAACAAATAAACAACTCATTTGGTTTTATTTTTACTAATTTCCCTGTAAATCATGCTAACAATACCGTCACTCAGGCCAATTTTGGGTACCAGCAACATTTTTGCTTTCATCGTTTTCATAATGAAATAAAAGATCTCTGCGGCAGGAATAATGACGTCGGCACGATCGGGTCGTAAACCCATAACCTCTATCCTCTCTTTCAAATTGAATTTTTTCAAATGACTAATAGCATATTCCAGGTTGTTGAAGGGCAGGGTTTTTTCTGGAACCCTTCCGTAAAGTTTTGCAATTTTATTGATGTTACCACCGACTCCTACAACCAATATATCTTTAAAATCTTTTTCATACTGCATAAGCCATTCCTTCAGTTCACCCCACTCACTCTTTTTCACTTTGTTATTGAGCATTCGTACCGTACCAATTTTAAAAGAAGAGGATGCTACTACCCCCTTCTTTGACATAAGTGAAAGTTCGGTACTACCACCACCCACATCTACAAAAAGTGAGTACTTATAATTTTTTACCTGCTCCAGGTTTTGAATTGCACCGACAATTTGGGCCTCTTTCACACCGTCTATTACTTCAATCTGAATGCCGGCAGAATCAGCAACACGGGCAATGACTTCCTTACTGTTTTTTGCTTCGCGCATGGCTGATGTTGCAAATGCACGATAGGTAACAGGCTGAATTACTTCAATAAGGAGCCTGAATGACTCCATTGTTTTTATAAGTTTGTCAATCTTCTCTTCCGAAATTCTTTCACGCACAAACACATCCTCTCCCAAACGCACCGGAACTCTCATCAGCGAAGCCTTTTCAACAATTACCTGCCCTTCCTTTTCATAAACATTGGAGAAAAATAACCTTATGGCGTTAGAGCCAATATCAATGGCAGCGAGTAACATAAAAGTTTAATGCTTGTAAAACTGATTTTTAAAATAATTATAGGTTTCAACTTGTGATCGGAAAGGTAATTCATCATTGGTTCGGTACCTGTTCAGATTATTTTTACCCAGCAGACGGGCTTTTACATTGTCTTTCCACTGAATATCAAGCATAGTTTGTAATTCTGTTTTAAGGCTTTCATCATACACCGGTACACCCACTTCAATTCGGTGATCAAGGTTGCGGGCCATAAGATCAGCAGAAGAGATATAGTACAAAGGATCACCATTGTTGTAAAAAACAAATATCCTTGCATGTTCCAGGTATCGGTCAACAATACTGATAGCTTCAATATTTTCACTTAACCCCTTAATCCCTGGCACCAAAACACAAATACCCCTTACAATCAGGCGGAACTTTACCCCGGCTTCTGAAGCTGCATAAATCTTTTTTACAATGGCTGCATCCACCAGAGAATTTAATTTCATTGTTACCTCAGCCTTTTTCCCTGCACGCGCGTTTGCGATTTCCTGATTGAGCATCTGCATTATGAACCTTCGGGTTTTGAAAGGACTAATTATGAGATGCCTGAAAGCTACCGGAGTAAGATAAGACCGTTCAAATAAAGCAAAAACCTGGTCTATCTCTTCAGTAATGGTGGGGTTTGCAGTAAGCAGATGAACATCTCCATAAATTTTACTTGTAACTTCATTAAAATTACCTGTACCAATGCTGGCGTAGAGCTTGTTTTCGCCTTCCTCCTTGCGTTTTATCAAAATCAGTTTTGAATGTACTTTTAAACCTGCTGTACCATGTATGATAGAAACTCCCTCTTCCTGCAATTTTTCTGACCAGTAAATATTTGCCTGCTCATCAAATCGTGCCTGTAATTCCAGGTATACTGTTACTTCTTTTCCGTTCCTTGCTGCATTAATCAGGGCATTAATTACTTTTGATGTGCGCGCCACACGATAAAGGGTCATTTTAATGGATTTTACAGCAGGATCAATAGACGCTTCCCTGAGCAAATCAATTATATACTGAAATGACTGATAGGGAAAATTGATCATGATATCCCTCTCGCGAATGGCTGCCAGTATACTTTTACTGCCTGAAAGATGCCGGTGCGGAAGTTGCGGAGCCGGAGGATATTCAAGATGCGGACCTCCCACATTGGGGAATGCCATAAAATCCTTAAAGTTATGGTAACGTCCGCCCTTCATTATATTGTCCTTCTTTGAAATTTTCAGCTTATCCATCACCATTTTCAGCATGGGTTCAGGGATGTCACCATCGTAAACAAATCGCACGGGCCGGCCTTTTTTCCTCTGTTTGATGCTTTCACTCATGCGTTCCATCAAACTTTTTGAAACATCATTATCTATTTCTAATTCAGCATCGCGCGTAATTTTAATGGTATGTGCATCAAACTCATCATAATCAAAAACCGAGAAAATATCGGCAAGGTTATAACGAATCACATCATCAAGTAAAATAATAAAATTCCTGTCTTCTTTTTTGGGAAGGATAAGGAAACGGGATAAAACAGATGTTGGTACCTTAATCAAGGCGTGATCATCTTTCAGACTTTTATCCTTTTTTCTTAATCGTACGGCAAGATAAATGGATTTATCTTTGAGAGATGTTGACCTTTTGATGTTTTTCATCATTATGGGAAACAGGTTTGACCGCACGTTCTCGCGGAAAAACTCTCTTACAAACCCTCCCTGATCATCAGTGAGTTGTTTCTCGCTTAATATAAAAATATTCTCTTTTTCAAGTTCTTTTAAGATATGTTCATATATTTCCAGAAACCTTTGCTGGTAGATATAATCAATTTTATTGATATCACTCAAAAGCTCTGAAGGCGATTGTTTTAATGTATTTTCCAGGTCAGGAATATCTAACAGCCTTCGCCAGGTGGCCACTCTTACCCGAAAAAACTCATCCAGGTTATTGGAAAAAATACCCAGAAACCGCATACGTTCAATCAAGGGTACTCTTTCATCAGCGGCCTCCTGCAATACCCGTTCATTGAAGGATAGCCAGCTTATCTCACGGTTTATAATTTGTTTTTTCTTCATTTCTGCCAATTAAAAAAAATCAGGTCAGGCATTAGTAAGGTCAACACATCAATAAAAAATTGAATAAATGGCGTTAAGCATCAAAGCGTTTTAGGTATTATAACAAAAGGAATTTCTCTTTTTGCAAGCATAATCTTCTGCCACTGCTCCGTGTGAAATGTAATGCATACAACACCTGATGTCGGCAAATAATCAATTTTCTGATGGTCAGGAAGAAACACATTCGCAAACCTGGTCATATCCGGATTATGACCTACCAGCATAACCTCCTCAATTTTACTATCTAATCCGAAAAGTATATTCTCCATTGCCTGTTCTCCGGAGAAATACAGATTCTCATCTATAAGTATTTTCCCCGTCTCATAACCCAGAATATCTGCAAATATTTTTGCTGTTTCCAAAGCACGCACAGCATGGCTTGAAACAATCAGGTGGGGTTTGGCATCTTTATTTATAAGATGTTTTGCAACCTTTACGGCTCTTTTTATTCCTTTTGAAAGCAACGGTCGCTCGTAATCTTCAATGGTAAGATCATCCCATGATGATTTAGCATGACGCACCAAATACAAAGTTTTCATATATTCAGGAGTTTTAATATGTGTAAATATGGTTATTTTTTAAAAAATAACAAAAGAATTGATATCATTTTTATATGAAACTTTCAGAAACACAAACCCACAATAGAAAATGCACTCTCATTTTTC
>JBHEOF010000004.1:67611-74091 GCA_046261715.1 Bacteroidales bacterium | reverse complement strand
AGTCAAAAACATGCAAAAAAAAGAAATCCCGAAATCAATCGCTTTAAATCCAGCCGCCAGAAAAGCATTTCAATGAATAAGATCAGCAAGCGTTAAAGGAGATAAATTTGGGCTGAACCTTTTTTTAGGTAGAACGATTTAGTGAAAAATTCCTTTTTATTAACTTTTCATACCACATAAAAATAAAAAACCGCAATCACTTGTTATATAAGTAATTGCGGTTTTGCTTAGTCGGGGTGAGAAGACTCGAACTTCCGACCCCTTGCACCCCATGCAAGTGCGCTAGCCAACTGCGCCACACCCCGATTTTTCGCATTGCAAAAGTAATGCTTTTTTGAAAACTACAAAAAATCTTTTCTGAATAATTCTTTTCTCAACATCTTGCCTATGGAAAAGGATAAAAAATGTCTTTAAATGTATATGCATCCATTTCAGATATCCTACTTTGCAAAAATATTTTATTTTTGTGCTCTTTAAAATATGCTAAGGTGTAATTTTTTAATTTGGTAATAACACGGGTAAGAAATACGAATATTCCCTGATAGGAAAGATACCCTGTTTTAATACTTTTATTGTTTTAAAAGGGCGATAATACAAATGTTAATTTTTCGGTTGACGCATAAAAAACTATCCATGAAATATAAAACTACTTTTTTACTCTTAATATTTGCGCTTGGCTCAATAACTGCTGCCATAGCACAGTCTCGGGGCACTCAATTATCTGGCCGCAATACCCGCCAAATGAGTTATCGCGATTTTGTACTCCCCGGTACTCACTGGGAAGCCGGTTTAAGTCTGGGAGCATCTAACGCTATGACTGATATAGCATCGGGCAGGCCTGGAGAACAGGCCTCTTTATTTGATGTGGATGTAAGAGGAACTATGCCTGCTTTGGCCGTTTATGGCAGATATCATACAGGAAGGCTTATTGCATTGAAAAGTAGCTTTTCTGCAATCTGGCTCAAAGGGAATGATATATGGTCTCCTGAAATAGAAATAGCAGAAAGGGGAAAAGCATTTTCCAATACAGTTTATGAAGCTTCTTTACTCGGTGAGTTTTATCTGCCGCGAAGCATAACAAATCTTAAGAGGGATTTCAGGTATTTCTGGCTTGATCTGTATCTTTTTAGCGGAGTAACTGCCTTTTATCATGATCCTGAACTCACAGGACCCGTAATTGATGACTATGACGAAGTTATTATCAATGCCGATAATCTTTATAATAATTATCAATTAGCCATTCCTATGGGGGCAGGATTAAATATTAACCTTTACAATCAGTGGACCATAGGATTGGATTTTAATTTCCGTTATACTTTTTTCGATTACCTGGATGGTTTCAGAAGACCCTACAGTAATCGCAGTGACTTTTACTTTTCCGGAAATTTCAATGTTGGATATATAATCAGTTCAAAACCCAGACGCTCAAATGAGAGTTTATGGGAAATGATTTTTGACCGAAATTAGATCAATCACATTCTCTGGCTCTCCAGATGATATCTTTGGCACCCTTTTCGTGGGCCAGTTTGCGCGCCAGTACAAAAAAGTAATCTGACAAACGATTCAAATATCTGATAATAATTTCCGGCACCTGCGTTTTTTCAGCCATTCCGATAACAATACGTTCAGATCTTCGACATATAGTTCTTGCTACATGTGCATAGGAAGACTCTATATTACCACCGGGTAAAATAAAGTTACTCAGCTCAGGTAAATCTTCATTCATTATATCAATCTCGTTTTCGAGCAATTCTATATCGCTCTCCTTCAGGCAGGGTAGTTTTATTTGACTGTTGGTTTCATCCAGTGCGAGCAAAGATTCTGTAATGAACAGGCATTCCTGTATTTCGTGAAGAACTTTTTTATGGTGAGGTTTTATTTCATGATCTCTGATGATGCCGATAAAGGAATTTAGTTCATCAACAGTACCGTAAGCTTCAATGCGCATATGGTTTTTAGGAACCCGTTTCCCACCAATAAGAGAAGTTTCTCCTTTATCTCCCGTTTTTGTATAAATTTTCCAAGTATCCATTTTTCCAAAATTTCAATAAAGTGTAGTTCAGATTAAACACCAGGTTTAAACTGACAACATCCCGAAAAGGTTCATATTTTTTTTATTATTCTTCTATTCCCCGGTTTCTTCCAGTTGCACCGCAACTTTTGTGGGGTTTGAATTGATGGTATCAGATTCTACTTCTCCATCTTTAAGCCTGATTATACGGTGGGCATGCATGGCAATTTCTTCTTCGTGGGTAACAACTATGATTGTATTGCCTGCTTCATGAATTTCCTGAAAAAGCCCCATCATCTCAATAGAAGTTTTGGAGTCCAGGTTTCCGGTAGGTTCATCGGCCAATATAATCGACGGGCTATTTACCAATGCCCTGGCTACTGCAACCCTTTGGCGTTGGCCACCTGACAGTTCGTTGGGCTTATGAGTTATACGATCTGTCAATCCTACCTGATCAAGTACTTTGAGTGCCCGTTTTTCTCTGTCATGCTTGCTCCTGCCTGAATAGATCAAAGGTAACGCAACATTATCCAGAGCTGTTGATCTGGGAAGCAGGTTAAAGGTTTGGAAAACAAAACCGATCTCTTTATTTCGGATTTCAGCAAGTTGATTATCTACCATTTTACTAACATCCTTGCCATTGAGAAAATAACTGCCATACGTTGGAGTATCAAGGCAGCCAAGAATATTCATCAGGGTAGATTTTCCCGAACCTGATGGTCCCATAAGTGCAATGTATTCATTTTTATACATTGAAATGGATACCGACTGAAGAGCACGTACAATTTCGCTGCCTACTTTATAATGTTTGGAAAGCTTTTCTAACCTGATCAATTCTTGTTTTTCCATTCTGTTATTAATTTTTGTCCGACAAAGATAATAAATAACACATGTAAATATTTCTAAAACCTGATTAAGAAATTTTCTTTATTTAGCCGATCATCAAAAAAAATAAGTCCGAGTTTAAAAAGATCTATCGTTACCCTGCTTTTTTTATGTTTTTTAATATTCTGCCAGGCTTTGAGCATGGAGGCGGACCATCTGATATCATCAATGATCATAACACCTTTGGGGCTTATATGTTCTGTAAGGGTATGAAAATAATGTAGTAACTTCTCTTCTCTGTGATTACCATCAATGTATATCAAATCATATTCAGTATTTTGAATAACATCCGTAAGAATTGCATCAAAATTTCCTTCGTGAAGAAGAATATTATTCATACCTGCATTCTGAAAGAAATTCTTTGCAATAGCAGCAACAGGTTTTGCTCCTTCAATAGTATCAATATGTATTGCGGGGTTTGCCTTACCCATGCATGCAGCAGTTAAGCCCAAACTGGTGCCAAGTTCAAGTATGGTTTGGTAATTAAAAAATTGTATCATTCTGTAAAACAAAAGAATAAATCGCTTCTCCTGCAAAGAATTACGTGCAAGAATTCTTACACTAACTTCCCTGATCTTAATATCTTTCTCTGTTTTTGTTTTACCGCCGGCTCCGGGATCGTTATATTCCAGAATACGGCAATCTTTTAAAAGTTTTTTCCTTTGCTCCAGAATCTCTTTCAGGGCTGTCGTATCTGTTTTTTTATAAAGACATTCATCAATGAACCGGTAAACAAATGGACTGTGTACCCCATGACGAGTTGTTGAATGATAAAGCCAATTAATGTATTCCCGGGCAAGGAAAAAAATATTCATAGTTTAATAGACGATTTCCTTTTGATATAAGTAGGCAAATTTAATCATTAAGAAAAAGGTGCCGATATAGTTCTTTATAAAAATAAAAGGAATAAATATAAAATGTTGATAACTCCTGCTACCGGCCTGAATAAACCATACAAGGGGGTTCAATACGTTTTTTACTGGTTTTTCTTAATTCTTTGCGGTAAAACCTGACATTTCGTTCCATATTTTTTATTAATTTGCGCTCAAAATAATAAGCTATTCCTTTTATTCAGTAATCTGTTTTCACACAATTTTGTAAGACTAAAAGATTCTAAAGTAGAGTTGTTTTTTTTTTTTTGATTAATTTTTTTCCTAAATCTATTTTCAATAATGAAGACTCATCTGATTTTATTGTTGTTTGTATGCTTGTTTGCCGGTATAGCAAAATCACAGGTTACAGATACAGTTCGCGTTGGTAACCGGAATATGATGCTTGCAGAAAAAGCCTACAATGAAGGTATTTCTCTGTACAACGAGTCAGAATTTACCGGGAGTATGCAAAAGTTTAATGAAGCAATTTCGCTAAGGCCAAATTTTGTGAAGGCATTCTATAATCGAGGTGTTGTTAAAGCTGCTTTGGAAGATTATGATGGAGCTATTGAGGATTACAAAATTGCCCTTGAAGCTCTTCCTGATTTTGCAATGGCCTATTTTGCCAGGGGAAAGGCAAGAATGGCAAAAGATGACATACAAGCCGCCATCAAGGATTTTACCGGAGCTATTGAAAGTAACGACCGGCTGTATTTTGCTTATTATTACAGAGGTGTTTTATTTACACAGGAGGGAAAATATGACGATGCAATTGATGATTTTACAACTGCTATAAATATAAAGGCTGATTTTGCACAAGCATACAACGACCGGGGAAGTGCCAGAAAACTTAAAGGTGACCTTCAGGCTGCAATAGCCGATTATCAGCAGGCAGTATTTCTTGATCCCGGTATGGCTCATGCCTTTAATAACCTGGGTAGTGTAAGGCTAAGCATGAAACAATACAGTCAGGCCCATGAATTCTTTACTACTGCTGTCAATACTATGCCTGGCTACCTAAAAGCCCTAAACAACAGGGCTATCGCAAACATGGAACTCGGATGGTATGATATGGCTTTGGAAGATATTGGAAAGGTATTGGAAAACAGTCCTGATAATTATATTGCCTTAACCACCAGAGGCCTTATTAAATACAGAACCGAAGATTATAAGGGAGCAGAAGATGATTTCACTTTTGCTATAAGGCTCAGTCCTGATTATGCGCCTGCATGGTTAAACCGCGGTATTGCCCGCGAAATGCTACGCGATCCGCAAGGGGCAAAACTGGATTGGGAGAAGGCTGTAAACCTTGGTCTTACTGAAGCAGAAGAATACCTTGAATGATAAGGGAATCGCTGCTGCTAAATTAATTCAATCGAAAGTTGTGGGTTTTGAAAAAAATAATAATATGGCTGGTATAGAAAAGAAATTTCACATCAATTTTCCTTATTACGCAGGAATTTTAAAACAGGTAAAAGGATCTCAAGTTATTGTATTTCTCTTTTTAATAATTCTTTTACCCCTTCAAAGCATTTCTCAAAATAAAGAGTTTACACGTACTTATTTCCCCGATGACAGCAAAGCATTGCGTGAAGCCCGGCGGAATATGCGCGATGGTGACCGTTTATTTGAACAGGGCGGAGGAAATATTGACCAGGCCCTGGAGCTTTATCTCAAGGCCTATGAATTTAACCCGGATAATGCAATGCTCAATATGCGCATTGGAGAGAGTTATCTGCAAACTTCCCGAAAAGATCAGGCCATTTCCTATCTCGAAAGAGCTGTTGAACTTAACGTAGCTACTTTACGGATATATTATCTTTTAGGAATGGCTTATCAGCAGAATTACCGGTTTGATGAAGCTATTGAGCAATATACTTTTTACCGGCAGTCATTAACACCCCAGGAAGCAATACAGCAAAGGGCATCCATTGACAGGAGAATTGCCGAATGTAATCATGCAAAGCAACTGGTTAAAGAACCCCTGCGGGTTTTTCTCGACAATATGGGAAGTACTGTAAATTCAGAGTATGATGATTACAGCCCGGTTTTCTCTCCTGACGGTAAAATCATGTATTTTTCCAGCCGCAGACCTCTTGGGCGCAGACCAAGAACAGATAAAAATGATCATAAATATTTTGAGAATATTTTTGTTTCCCGTAAGGTTGGGGATCAGTGGAGTAGTGCCGAACCCATTGATGGACGTATCAATACCAAAACCCATGAAGCTACAGCAGGAATTGATCCTGAGGGTAATATTCTTTATGTTTACCGCGGCGATAAAGGAGGCGATATTTATGAAAGCTATTTTGAGAAAAATCGCTGGAAAAAACCCAAAAAAATGGATCGCTCTCTAAGGGGGCGCGGAACACAGGAAACGAGCATTACGTTTACTTCGGATGGTACAAGGGTTTATTTTACAAGCGACCGCCCCGGTGGTTTCGGAGGCAAAGATATATGGACATCAGAACGCAATGAAAAAGGACGTTGGAGCGAACCGGTTAATTTGGGTTCAATGGTAAATACAGATTATGATGAGGAAAGCCTGTACCTCGCTCCTGATGATATTACCCTTTATTTTAGTTCCAAAGGACTTAACTCAATGGGTGGGTTTGATATTTTTAAAACTGTGTTCCGCAACGGAAGGTGGACCCGGCCCGAAAACCTGGGTTATCCTGTAAATTCTCCGGGAGATGATCTTTTCTTTGCATT
>JBHEOF010000004.1:66932-67601 GCA_046261715.1 Bacteroidales bacterium | reverse complement strand
GGGAAAAGAAGAGAATACAGCTTTCTTTTCAGGAAAACGCCAGGGAAATTTTGGAGGTAGTGATATTTTCATGATTACTTTTCTTGGGCCCGAAAAGCCAGTTAAATTACCGGTAGCAGAAGATCTTTTAGCTGTTTCAGTTCGCCCACCCCAGATTAATATGATGGAAAGTGAAGTTGAAATTGTTTCTGTGCCGATGACCATCCTTAGAGGTAAAATTGTAGATGATGCTACCGATGAACCTTTGCTTGCGATCATAGAATTATACAATAATGAAACGGAAGAGTTGCTTGCAGAGTTTAATTCGCATCCGGAAACGGGTGAATATCTGATCTCGTTGCCCGGTGGTAAAAATTATGCTATTTCTGCCATGGCTGATGATTATCTCTTTCACTCTGAAAACATGAATATTAGTGAATCGCAGGTTGATCGTGAGATTATTAATGATATCAGGTTGAAAAAATTAGAAGTGGGGCAAACCATTGTTCTCAGGAACATTTTCTTTGATACAGGCGCTGCTGAACTACGTCCTGAATCCTACGCTGAACTCGGAATTTTGTACAAACTAATGGTTGATAAACCCTCTTTAAAAATTGAGATATCAGGGCATACCGACAATGTAGGATCGGTTAATCTGAATCAACGTCTTTCTGAAAGACGTGCCAGGGC
>JBHEOF010000004.1:16063-66922 GCA_046261715.1 Bacteroidales bacterium | reverse complement strand
GTAGTTGATTTTCTCCTTGAAAGGGGAATTGACAGTGAAAGGCTTACCTACAAAGGGTATGGTTTTGAACGGCCCATTGCTACCAACGAAACAGCCGAGGGCCGTCAAATGAACCGGCGCACCGAATTTGAGATTATTGAAAAATAAAAAAAGGGACCAACGGGTCCCTTTAATTTTTCTTGCCGCATGATTATGAAATACTAATTTGTTTGGGCGGCTTTTGTTTTGCTTCTTCCCGTTTTGGGATGCTAATGCGCAGCAAGCCTTCTTTGTAGTTGGCTTTGATCTTTTCGGCATCAACACTTTCCGGCAAAGTAAATGATCTCTTGAAACTTGCATAGGCAAACTCCCTGCGCATAAACTTACCTTCTTTTTCATCTTCATGTTTGTATTCTTTTTCAGATGAAATGGTAAGCACATTATTTTCAAGATCAATATTGAAATCTTTTTTGTCAAGTCCCGGAGCGGCCAGTTCAATTTTGAAATTGTCAGCATCCTCTAGAACATTTACTGCTGGAATACTCATGTTGGCACGATCTTCAAAAAGATCCGGAATAAGATCTTTACCAAAGAAATCCTCAAAAAAGCTTGGCATGTTAAAGCGGCTTCTTACTGTTGGTAACATAACACAATCCTCCTTTTTTTAGTTAAACAATAATATTCTCTATCTTAATTTAAAATTCTTTTTTCTGTTTTTTACAAATCAAACAAAATGCCATTTTAAGAATCGAACAAATTGACAGCAAATACCTGTCAGTGTGTCACTTAAGGCCTGCTTGTACGTCAAAATGGCTTGAATAATTGATCGTATTATTCTATTATTACTTACATCAGCCTATAATAATTTAAACTCAACCTTAACCTTAATCTCAACTTTAACTAATCAACATTTTTTGTAATTTCACAAAAAATTTATGGGAATCGGTGTTCTTTACACCAATTTTTGTCTAATTATAGCAATCGTAAGATAATACGGGGTTACCCGGTTTTTGATGTAAAACTACTAACTCATGACAACAGGATTATTTCTGATTGTGCTTACAGGTGTTGCTGCTGTAGCACCTTTTATTAGAAGATATCTGAAGAATCAGGCAGGTTGGATCTATGCAATATGGCCCTTTGCCGGCTTTCTTTATTACCTGAGCTTGTTACCTGATATAAATAAAGGTGTTATAATAACAGAGACGTATCAATGGCTTCCTGCATTGGGAATTGATTTCAGTTTTTATGTTGATGGTTTTAGTATTTTATTCAGCCTGCTGGTACTGGGAATAGGTACATTTATTCTGGTGTATGCCGGATACTATATGCGTCCTTATCCTATGAAAGGCAGATTTCTGGGATATCTTCTCATATTTATGACTGCAATGCAAGGGATTGTGGTTTCCGGCAATCTTATAACCATGTTTGTGTTTTGGGAGTTAACCAGTGTCAGTTCCTATCTGCTCATAGGTTATCATCATGAAAAACCCGAAGCACGTGCATCTGCTTTACAGGCTCTTTTAATAACAGGATTTGGCGGACTTGCTTTACTGGGTGGGTTTGTTTTACTTGCTATTCCTTATGAGACCTACGATCTGGCCTTTATACTTTCCAATCCGGATATCATAAAAAACAGTAGTCTTTATCTGCCTGCTTTTATTCTTATTGCCATGGGTGCATTTACAAAATCGGCGCAGTTTCCTTTCCATTTCTGGTTGCCGGGTGCTATGACAGCACCTTCACCTGTTAGTGCTTATCTTCACTCAGCTACCATGGTAAAGGCAGGTGTATTTTTGCTGGCACGCCTCAATCCTGTTTTGGGTGGAACTGAAATCTGGAGCTATACTTTAACCATTGTAGGAGTTACTACCATGTTCACAGGTGCCTGGCTTAGTACTACGCAGGTTGATTTGAAAAGGATATTAGCTTATACTACGGTAAGTGCGTTAGGTACACTTGTTCTGCTAATTGGCACCGGAACTGAGTATGCTATAAATGCTGCCATTATCTTTTTACTGGTCCATGCTCTTTACAAAGGTACTTTGTTTATGATGGCCGGTAATATTGAGAAAAAGACAGGTACGCGCGATCTTACCCAATTGGGTGGTTTATTTAAATATATGCCTTTTGCTGCTATAATCATGTCAATGGCATTGGTATCAATGGCAGGTGTACCTCCCATGTTGGGGTTTTTGGGCAAAGAGTTGATTTATGAAGCCAGTGCTGCAGCGCCAAAAGCATATCCTTTTATACTTACACTTGGATTTCTTACCAATGTAATTCTGGTTTTTTTATCACTAAGACTTGCTATTGGCATTTTCTGGAGTAAAGAGCCTTCATACTCCAAAACACCGGCCGAACCCAATCTGGCTCTGGTTTTGGGGCCATTTTTCCTTGTTCTGATAAGTTTTGTATTGGGTTTGTTTCCGTCAACCATGGCTAATCCTCTTACTTCCAAAGCAATTACGGCTATTAGTCCGGGTAATGATGCAATCGCGCTCAAACTATGGCATGGGTTTAATCTGGTATTGGGTTTAAGTGTTTTAACCCTGTTATCAGGATACCTTGTTTTTCGTTATCAGCATGTTATATTACCGGCCATTGACCGGATAAATATCAAATATTTCAGGAGAGAATTTACACGTTTGTTTTTCAGTATGATCGATTCATTTCTGATTTTCACCAAACTGAAAACAAAAACTTTGCAACATGGGTATCATAGGTTTTATCTGATGACTTTATTCGTGATCTCCTCGGTACTTGTTTGGGTGATGATATGGCGTGCCGATCCGATTATTTTAGAGCTTAATTTTTCTGAAATGCCGCTGAATTTAGTTGCTGTGGTTATTCTCATTATTGCAGCCGCTCTTTCATCAGCCCTTTCCGGTTCAAGGGTAGTGGCGCTTATTTCTATGGGTGTAATAGGATTTGGTATAACTATTATTTTCATAGCCTACAGTGGTGTTGATCTTGCCATTACTATGATCATGGTAGAAACACTTATGGTGATTCTGGCTATGGCAGTAGTATATCATTTACCAAAATATAAGAATTTTTCTTCAACAGGGGCAAGAATGCGTGACGGACTGGTAGCAACCATTGTAGGAACATTCTTTATGGTTCTTGTTATGCAGGCAGGTACAACCAGCCTTGAAACACCTATTTCAGAATACTTTAAAGAAGCAAGTTATTCACTGGCCTACGGCCGGAATATAGTAAATGTTATTCTTGTAGATTTCAGGGCATTGGATACATTAGGAGAAATTACAGTTATTTCCATTGCAGCGCTTGGTATTTATGCAATGATCAAATTAGGCAAAAAACAATTATAAGAAGATGGAGTCAATCATTTTACAAATTGCTGCCCGTCATATGCGTCCCCTTTTGGTGGTACTTTCACTGATAGTGTTGTATCGCGGACACAATGAGCCGGGGGGAGGTTTTATTGGCGGACTTATGTTTGGTGCAGCCTACATTTTGTATGCCATGGCTTTTGGAGTGACCAAAACGCAAAAATCGTTATTCTTCAATCCTATAAATCTTACAGCTCTTGGATTGCTGATTGCCATATTAAGTGGTTTACCTGCTCTTTTTATGGGTGATAGCTTTATGACAGGCGAGTGGTATACTATTTTTGCTCAAACCGCTTTTGAATTAAAGCTGGGTACCCCACTCATTTTTGATTTGGGAGTGTATTTTGCTGTGGCAGGTATGCTGATGCTGGTTATGTTTTCAATAATGGAGGAATAATTTATGCTTTTTTTACTGGCAATACTTATTGGAGTTTTATACGGTTCAGCAGTTTACCTGCTGTTGCGCAGGAATATTTTCAAGCTGATCCTGGGATTGATATTCCTGGGACATGCCACCAACTTGTTGTTATTTGTGGCGGGTGGATTAACCAGCGGTAAGCCGGCATTTATCCGCGGATTGCAGGATGAAACCATTGGCATGTCGGATCCCCTGCCACAGGCGCTTATACTCACAGCTATTGTTATCGGGCTGGGTGTTACGGCATTTGCACTTACACTGGTGTATAGATTTTATAAAGTAACCAAAACTGTTGATTTCGACGAACTTTCTGAAAACGAATAATTATGATACTGGTATTACCCGTTATATTGCCCTTGCTATTTATGGTGGTTCTTATCTTTACCCGCCGATGGCTTATTTTTCAGCAATCTTTCAGCTTGTTGGCCAGCATTGGGCTTACATTTACAAGTCTGCTTATTTTACTGGATGTATACCAGAATGGTATCATGTCATTACAGCCGGGCTCATGGGAAGCACCCTTCGGTATTACACTTGTAGCAGATACTTTTTCGGCCATGATGATGCTCACCGCATCATTTGTTTCTATTATAGTAATGATCTATTCACCTGGTTTTATTGACAGGGAAAGGCAAACATCAGGGTATTATCCTTTGGTATTTGGCCTGTTGATGGGGGTTAACGGTGCTTTTATAACCGGCGATATTTTTAATCTGTATGTGTGGTATGAAGTAATGCTTACATCTTCCTTTGTACTGATTGCATTAGGAGGAAGTGCCGAGCAGTTAAGGGGATCTATAAAATATGTTACCATAAACTTTGTAGCATCTATTTTCTTTGTGGCTGCCATTGGTATACTTTACGGACAGGTGGGTACATTGAATATGGCTGATCTGGCTGCCAAGATGCGCACCTGGGATGATGGAACCTATATCAATAGTGCTTTAATGTTGTTCTTCATTGCTTTTAGTGTTAAATCAGCATTGGTACCCTTCTTTTTCTGGTTACCTGCCTCTTATCATACTCCACCCATTGCCATTACAGCCTTATTTGCAGGTACATTAACCAAAGTTGGTGTATACACCATGTTTAGGTTCTATAGTCTTTTCGTAGTATTTGATCAGCAGTTCTGGCAGATATTTATACTTACACTTGCCGGGCTAACTATGTTGATAGGCGTTCTGATGGCCGCTTCGCAGTTTGATATTCGAAAGATTCTTTCTTTTCATATCATAAGCCAGGTGGGCTATATGGTTATGGGATTGGGTATATTTACCGTTTCAGGTATTGCCGGTGCAATATATTTTACAATCCACAATATGTTATCCAAAACCAATACTTTTCTTGCGGGTGGCCTGGTTTATCAACGGTCGGGAAGTTACGATCTTAAATATCTTGGTGGATTATACAAGGCAAGTCCGTTTTTGGCACTTCTGTTCTTCATTCCTGCTTTGTCGCTGGCCGGTATTCCTCCACTTCCCGGATTCTTCGGTAAGTTTTTCCTGATAAAAGGTGGTTTTGAAGCACAGCAATATTTTATAACTGCCATAGCTATTCTTACCGGGCTTTTCACCTTATTTTCTATGGTAAAGATCTGGAATGAAGCCTATTGGAAGAAGGAGCCTGAAGATGTACCGGTAAAAAATGGTAAGGTACATCCTTCAACCATAACTGCCACTGCTATTTTGGCTGTTGCAGTTATTTTGCTCGGGATTTTTGCCGGGCCGGTGATGGAAATCAGCCTGAACGCCGGTGAACAGATCGTAAATCCTGAAATGTATATCAATGCCGTTTTGGGCAAATAGTTTTTAAACAATCAATAAAAGAGAAAAAATGCGCAAAGTATTTAAATTTATTGTAAGGGTTTTCAGATTTATACTCTTTATTTTTTATTATTTGAAAGAACTGATATTATCGAGTTTTTATGTGGCATATGATATTATTACGCCTAAGGATTTAATGAAGCCGGGTATCGTTGAAGTACCTGTTGATCTGAAGAACGAAACTGCTATCATTGCATTTGCAAACCTGATCTCTATGACTCCGGGAAGTTTGACCATGGATATGAGTCCTGATAAGAAGAAAATTTATGTGCATGCCATGTATTTGTACGATAAGGATGAATTTATCCGCAAAATGAAAGGAGAACTGGAAAAAAAGATTGCAGAGATATTTGAATAAGGTTGATGGGTTTATAGGTTGAGAAGTTGATAGGTCAATAGGTTGGTAGGTTTTTGATAATATTACAGGTTTGAAAATTGAATATTATGAATATTGAGATCAATGCGGAAATGATGAGAAGGATACTTCGGACTTCCGTCTTTGGTCATTTGACTAAATAACAATTTTATGGAATTACAAACATCACCGGTTTTAACATTTGCGATTTACTTCAGCTTTTTTAGTCTGACAATCAGTCTTTTCATGGGTTTGTACCGGTTACTTACCGGTCCTACCTTGCCTGACCGTATCGTAGTGATGGACCTTGTGGCTTCGCTGTCTATCGGCTTGATCATTACCTATACTATGGCTACGGGCCAGACAGTTTTTCTGAATGTAGCTGTTGCCATTGCACTGCTTGTTTTCATGGGTAATATTGCATTTGCAAAATATTTAATCAGGAGGATTAAGAAATGATAGAATGGATTGCTGCTTTTTTATTGATTATTGGTTCCCTCTTCATGCTTGTGGCCGCCATCGGAGTGGTTAAGCTATCGGATGTGTATATGCGCATGCATGCCATAACGAAGGCTGCTTCGCTTGGAGCAATCCTTATGCTGGCTGCAGTATCTATTATTTACATACAGTGGATTGTATGGGTTGAAGCACTGATGGTGGTGTTATTTGTTATTTTCACCGCTCCCATTGCATCTCATATGATAGCAAAGGCAGCACACAAAGGTGGAAATCCCAAAGGCCCGGGTTACGTAATGGATGAACTGGAAGAAAAAGATGCAGAGCAGTTTGAGAAAGAAGAATAATTGCTGCTGCTAGTGATTCAAATCAGTTTCAGCCAGCTAACCTGGCGGTCAAATTTTAAACCGAGCTTGTTCAAAAGATTAATGGATTGTTTGTTATGCGGTTCAACATTTACAAATATCGGTTTTTGGTTTTCCCTTTTCCCACAAATAAGTGAGCGAAAAATACTTTCGCCCAACCCTTGTCCACGAAATTTGGCCAGCACATTAAGAAATCCCAGTGAGCTATCATCGTGTGTAAGTCCCCAACCGGCCAGTTCTTCATCAATCCATATTCCGGCAGAAATATCCCTTTTAATCCTTTCGCGGATGTAATCTTCAGAGGTAAAATCCTTATATGGCGACCGGTCATAAATGTACGGAACAAGGCCTTGTTCAAGCGGCCGGCAGTCACTGTCCGGGGGATCAACAACGGTATCATCAGGAAGATAATAACGATGTGTACTTAACCTCCATTCGATCCTGTGGTTTCGGGTAAGATGGGGAATCATCCATTCTTCTACGTTGGCAAAATAGAGCGACTGATATTCAAATTTATCAAGCAGTGCTTTCATCTCATCCTCATCGGCAACCGACAAATATGCCCAGGTATAGTCACTGGTGCCTGAAAGGATCATGGAACGACCAAAAACAGTTGAGTTCTCTAGTCGGTAGTTTTCAAAAAAGCCCATAACGGGCATATTCTGAAGTGGATTTTCATGAAGTTTTTCCAGTATTTCTTCCTGCATGGTACTGCTTTTTTGGAATATTAAAAATAAGCACTTTAAGCAAAATAATCAAAAAACCTGCAGCATTAAAGTTAAAAAATATCATCCAGTGTCTCCAGGATTATTTTACATGCCTCCCGGGTTTGCTCTTCGCCGATGAGCAGGGGAGGTGCAATACGCATACAGTGCGGCGCAAAAAGGAACCAGTCAGTTACAATACCCTTTTCTATAAGCCTGTCAATAATTTTTTTGTTTTCTTCAAAGCTTTCAAACTCGGCAGCCAGTAAAAGTCCGTTTCCTCTTATAGATTTTATTTTATCATGTATGAGTAATTCTCTGAACAGTTTTCCTTGTCGCCTTGCATTTTCCCATAACTTATCACGAATAATGATTTGCAGATTGGCATGAGCTGCTGCAGCGCATACAGCATTACCCCCGAAAGTGGTTATGTGCCCCAGTACAGGATCGTGAGTAAGGGAATGCATAATTTCTTTTGATGCAATAAATGCCCCGATGGGCAATCCACCTCCCAGTCCTTTGGCCAGTGTAATAATATCGGGCACTACATCATATTGTTCAAAGGCCCACAGCGTTCCACTGCGACCACAGCCCGCCTGGATCTCATCCAGTATGAGTAATGCACCATTTTCTTTACAAACCTTTCCAAGCTCTTTCAGGAATCTTTTGTCAGGTGTTACAGCGCCTGCTTCTCCCTGTATTGTTTCAGCAATTACGCAGGCGGTTCGGGGACTGATCTGGTTAAGATGTTCATTGTTATTGTATTCGATGAAACGAACATCAGGCAGGAGGGGTCTGAAGTTATTTTTCATAGTTTCATCGCCCATGATGCTCAGCGAACCCTGTGTACTACCATGGTAAGCATTTTTAAATGCAACGATTTCGCTGCGTCCCGTAAAACGTTTTGCCAGCTTCATGGCCCCCTCAATAGCTTCGCTGCCCGAATTTACCAGGTAAACATTATTTAGATTATCCGGGAGATTCTCGGTAATAAGATTCGCCAGTTCTACTTGCGGACTTTGCACAAACTCACCATACACCATCAGGTGCATATAGGTTTCAGCCTGTTTCTTTACCGCTTCCACCACTTCAGGGTGGCAATGACCTACATTGCTTACGCTGATGCCTGATATAAGGTCCATATATTGTTTTCCACCGGGGCCATACATATATATCCCTTCGGCCCGTTCAACTTCAATGGCCAAAGGTGCCTGTGATGTTTGCCCCAAAAAGTTATAAAAAAGCTGACGGTTATTCATTTTCCTGATTTGTATGTCGTTGCAAAGGTAGAAAAAAAGCGGAAAGTGGGGAGCACTGCCCGCCAAACATCTTCCCGCAGCCAAATAACCCCTTTCCACAGAAAACAAAACCCCATCTGTCAAATTTTGTGTTTTTATGGAGTTGTTAATTTAATAACATTATGAATTTTTTATATTTTTGCCGCGGAACGAAAGTTTTTAACCAATTCTGCCAAATTGATGTGAGATTTTGGAGTTTTTTTTTATACTTTCGTAGCCGAATTTCAGAACAAAAAAGTCAGGCTTTGTAGTTTTTATAAATTGGTTTCTCAACATATAGACAAGCTGATAAATTTAATTTCTGATTATAATATTCAAAAAAGATAATTTCATTCGTTTTTAAACATTCAATATTATGCAAACGAAACTTCAGGAACTAACCGAAAAAATTTACCAGGAAGGGGTAAATAAGGCCAATGAAGAGGCAGATAAAATAAAAGAATCTGCAAAGAAGGATGCCGATGGTATTGTTTCAGGCGCTAAAAAAGAAGCCGAAGATATTGTAAAGGATGCCAAAAAGGAAGCTGAAGAATTAAAAAAGAACTCAATGAACGAGTTACAGTTATCTGCCAGGCAGTTAATTTCCGATATAAAACAAAATATTGTTAAGCTTATTGAAGCCAAAGCAGTTGAACCAGAAATAAAAGATGCCTTTAAAGATGCAAAGTTTACCCGCGATGTGGTTCTTGAACTTGTGAAAAACTGGGATCCGAAAGCAGATAAATCCGTTGATCTGAAAGTGCTGTTGCCCGAAAAGAAACAGAAGGAATTTGAAGATGCTTTCAAGGATAAAGCTAAGGACATTCTCAATAAAGGACTTGAACTTTCTTTCTCAGAAAAAATAAAAGGTGGTTTTAAAATCGGACCCAAAAAGGGAGGTTATCTTATCAGTTTTACTGATGAAGATTTTGATAATTTCTTCCGTGCTTACCTGCGTCCGCGTCTTATTGAAATGCTTTACGAAGAAAAATAGATTTTCATGGGTTTTTGAAAGATCACATATTAAGTTTGGATTGTGATTAACTTTCTCAGGTAAAACATCAGGAACAAAAACCCAAAGATTTTTAGAAGGAAAACAAAAACCTGTCATTTAAAAACTAAAAAAGGATAGCAAGTGAAGCGAAATTATTATTGTCTGGTAGCTGGCCTGCAGGATATAACACTGGATATTCATAAACTTTCCATGGGTCAGAATGATTTCAGGAAAGAATTGCAAACTGAAGTGCATCCGCAGGATTATCAACTGGTACAAATCCTTTTTCTTCCCTTTGACAATAAAAATCTTCTGAATTTACTTTCAAAAAGTGAAGATGAGTTTGATGCACGCGGTAATTTTGAGCGGGAGGTACTGGAAGCAAATATAAAAGAAATTACGGGTGAATTGCCGGAATACATGAACAGGTTTATTGTTTCATTTAAGGATGACGAACCGGTTTATCAGAATATGAGTCATGAAAATCAACTTACATCTCTTTTCTACGATTATGCCCTTTCTGTTAATCATGAATTTTTGCGTGAGTGGTATCGTTTTAACCGCGATCTGAATAATCTTCTCACTGCACTGGTTTGCCGCCGTTACGACATTCCTTATGAAAATCAGATTATAGGATGGGATGATATTTCTGAAACTATCCGTAAAAGTCATGCACGTGATTTTGGCCTTACAGCAGAAATTTCCTACATGGATGATTTGCTCAATATTGCCAAAGATGACGATGTGCAACAGCGTGAAAAGGCTATTGACCAGCTCCGCTGGAACTACCTGGATGATGTAACATTTTTTGAATATTTTACCATAGATAAGATCATTGCCTTTACCCTGAAACTGGGTATGGTGGAAAGATGGCTTGCACTGGATAAAGAATATGGTACCCAGTTGTTTGAAGAACTGTTGCAGGATCTTAAATCAAGTTATGAATTACCCGAAACATTTACTGAAAAATAAATATATATGAGCACAATTGGTAAGGTAACCGGAATTATTTCCAACCTTGTAATCGTTGAAGCCGATGAGCGTGTGGCTCAGAATGAGATCTGCTTCATCAAGCACGGAGGAACCCAACTTATGGCTGAGGTGATCAAGATCATGGGTCGTAAGGTGTATGTTCAGGTTTTTGAGAGTACACGCGGACTTAAGGTTGGTTCAGAAGTCGAATTTGCCGGGCACATGCTTGAGGTATCCCTCGGGCCCGGGTTGCTGTCAAAAAACTTTGACGGACTGCAAAACGACCTGGATAAAATGAAGGGCATATTTCTGAAAAGGGGTGAATACACCGAACCCCTCGAAAAGGACAAGGAATATGAATTTGAGCCCATCTCAAAAAAAGATGAATCCGTAAAAGCCGGTGACTGGCTGGGTCAGGTTAAAGAAAACTGGATTGACCATAAAATTATGGTTCCCTTTACTTTTGAAGGTGAATACAAAATTAAGAGTGTTACTAAGAAAGGAACTTATAAAATTCATGATACAATAGCAGTGCTTACCGACAAGGAGGGTAAAGAACACAATGTAACAATGATACAAAAGTGGCCTGTAAAAGTTCCTATTAAAGCCTACGAAGAAAAACCAAGACCTTTTAAGGTGCTGGAAACAGGAGTAAGGGTTTTTGATACACTTAACCCCATTGCTGAAGGTGGTACAGGTTTTATTCCCGGTCCTTTCGGATCAGGAAAAACCGTATTGCAGCATGCCTTGTCAAAACAGGCAGAAGCCGATCTGGTTGTTATTGCAGCCTGCGGTGAAAGGGCCAATGAGGTGGTGGAGATCTTTACTGAGTTCCCCGAGTTGGATGATCCCCGCTCAGGTCGTAAGCTCATGGAACGTACTACCATTATCGCAAATACATCAAACATGCCGGTGGCAGCACGTGAAGCTTCTGTTTATACAGCCATGACCATTGCCGAGTATTATCGTTCTATGGGCCTGAAGGTAATGTTGCTGGCCGACTCAACTTCACGGTGGGCGCAGGCGCTTAGAGAAATGTCGAACCGTATGGAAGAGCTTCCCGGACCCGATGGTTTCCCTATGGACCTTCCTGCAATTATTTCAAACTTTTACTCCAGGGCAGGATTCGTTTATCTGAATAACGGTGAAACCGGCTCTATCACTTTCATAGGAACCGTATCTCCTGCCGGTGGTAACCTGAAAGAACCTGTTACGGAATCAACGAAAAAAGCTGCACGTTGTTTCTATGCACTATCGCAGCAAAGGGCAGACAGCAAAAGGTATCCTGCCATCGACCCCATCGAGAGTTATTCAAAATACCTTGAATATCCTGAAATTATAGAATATCTCAACAAAAATAATGGTGAGAACTGGACAAGCAACGTACATTTTATAAAAGATGCTTTGCTACGAAGTAAGGAAGCTTATGAGCAAATAAATATTCTTGGTGATGATGGTGTTCCTCTGGACTATCATATCACTTACTGGAAAGGTGAAGTAGTTGACTTTGTTATTTCGCAGCAGGATGCATTTGATGATATTGACTGCCGGTCCAGCTTTGACAGGCAGCGTTATATGCTAGAAAAAATTGTGGATGTACTGAAATATGAATTCAAATTTGACTCTTTTGAAGATGTTAACCCTTACTTTAAAAAGGTTATCAACCAGTTTAAGCAAATGAACTACTCTGAATTTGAGAGTGACGAGTTCAAAAAGAATGAAAAAGATTTAGAAACTATTATTCAAGAAAGAAAGGTAGCGTAATGGAAAAAGACACAAAAGCATTTCAGCGCGTATATACCAAACTGTTTCAACTTACCAAGGCAACGGTTTCTTTGCATGCCACAGGTATTGGTAATGAAGAACTTGCTATTGTTGACGGACGTTTGGCCCAGGTAGTAAAGATCATGGAAGATGTAGTTACCCTGCAGGTATTTGCCGGTACTGAAGGTATTGCAAACGACGCAGAGGTGATCTTCACAGGGAAAGCTCCCACTCTTAAAGTAGGCGAAGGACTTGCCGGCCGGTTCTTTAATGCCTATGGTGAACCCATCGATGGTGGTGAGATCATGGGTGACGAAATCGAGATAGGGGGCCCAAGTGTTAACCCCGTAAGGCGTGAACAACCCTCCGAATTTATTGCAACGGGTATTGCAGGTATCGACCTCAATAATGCCTTGGTTACCGGGCAGAAAATCCCGTTTTTTGCCGATCCCGATCAGCCTTACAACCAGGTAATGGCAATGGTAGCTCTCAGAGCTCAGGCCGATAAGATCATCCTGGGTGGTGTGGGTCTTACAAATGACGATTACCTTTACTTTAAAAGGGTGTTCGACGATGCCGGAGCACTTGACCGTATTGTAGGTTTTATCAATACTACCGAAAATCCACCCGTTGAACGTTTGCTGGTGCCTGATATGGCTCTTGCAGCTGCTGAGTATTATGCTTCAGAAAAAGGAGAAAAGGTTCTGGTACTTTTAACCGACCTTACACTCTATGCCGATGCATTGAGTATTGTATCAAACCGTATGGATCAGATTCCATCGAAAGACAGTATGCCGGGTTCATTATATTCTGACCTGGCCCGTTTGTATGAGAAAGCGGTTCAGTTTCCTGATGGTGGTTCAATTACCATTATTGCTGTAACTACACTTTCCAGTGGCGATATTACACATGCTATCCCCGACAACACAGGGTATATCACCGAAGGTCAGCTTTTTTTACGTAAAGACTCTGACATCGGTAAAGTAATTGTTGACCCGTTTCGTTCCTTATCTCGTTTGAAACAATTGGTTATTGGCAAGAAAACCCGTGAAGATCACCCACAGGTTATGAATGCTGCGGTTCGTTTATATGCAGATGCTGCCAACGCTAAAACAAAGCTGGAAAACGGTTTTGACCTTACAGATTATGACGAACGGACAATTGAATTTGCCAAAGCATACTCTGAAAAACTGCTGGCCATCGATGTAAACATAGAAGTAGACGTGATGCTTGAAACAGCTTACGAATTGTTTTCAAAATATTTCACTCCGGTAGAAGTAGGACTCAAAAAAGAATTCGTAGAGAAATACTGGAAAGAAAATTGATATAGAAGTGAAAAGTTTTAGGGCAGGCTTATTAAACCTTACACCCTAAACCCTAAACCATCATATATGGCTATAAAGTTTCAATATAATAAAACATCTTTACAGCAACTTGAAAAGCAGCTCAAGATCAGGGAAAAGGCTTTGCCCACCCTGAAAAACAAAGAAGCTGCACTGAGGGTTGAAGTAAAGAAAGCCAAAACGGAAGCCGAGCGTCTTGAAAAAGAACTGCGCAGGAAACTTGCAAAGTATGAAGAAGTTGTGGAAATGTGGGGTGAGTTCGATAACGATCTGGTTTCTGTTGATGAAGTGGATGTTTCGGTAAAGAAGATTGCCGGGGTAAAAACTCCTGTGCTCGATGGAGTGGTTTTCTCTGTAAAAGAGTTCAGCGTATTTAATAAACCCTCCTGGTATTTAGATGGTATTTCTATCAGCAAGGAGCTGGCGAAAATTGCCATTGAAAGCGAAGTCTTCAACCAGAAAATGGAATTACTTGAACATGCCCGTCGTAAAACCACCCAAAAGGTGAACCTATATGAAAAAGTGCAGATCCCTGGTTTTCAGGATGCCATACGCAAAATTAAGCGATACATGGAAGATGAAGAAAACCTTTCGAAAGCTGCACAAAAAATTGTGAAATCACGAATTCAGGAGATGGAGGAAAGCTTATGATAGTTCCCATGTTAAAATATTCTTTCCTTGTTTACCATAAGGACTATTCCCGGTTCCTCAAAGAATTGCGCCGCCTGGGCGTTGTGCATATCATTGAAAAGGAAAAGGAAATACCTTCTGAGATCAGAGATAAATTTGATCATATCAAGGAAATCGGTAATGTATTGAAGTTTCTCTCCAAAAGGGAGATAGAACGAAATGATGCAGATTGCAGTATCTCAGGCGCTGAAGCTTTTGATATTGTAAACAAAGCGATGGAAGAGATTGAGCAGAAGCATCAGAACCTGGCAACTCTCAGGAAAGAAATCAATCTTGTTGAACCCTGGGGTGACTTTTCTCTCAAAACCCTTGAAGCTCTTAAGGAGAATCGTATTAAGCTGCGGTTTTATACCATTGCCCAAAGCAAGTTTGATGAGAAATGGCTTGAAGAATACCCCATTGAAGTAATTTCGGAGCATGCCGGACAAGTATATTTCGTTGCGGTTGAGAAGGGTAATCTTACTGATGAAATACCTGCCGAAGAAATGCGTACTCCCGAAAAGCCACTTTCTGAATTGCTGGAGGCCAAAGAAAAACTGGAGAAGGAAATAGCCGATATAAACGAACTTTTCGATAAGCATGCACGTGAAAGTATGGATGCCATTGAAGGCTTCTACAAGCAAATGCTTGAGACAGTTGAATACGACCAGGCCATAATGCATACCCGCGCCGAAGCCGAAGAAAAGGTGATGTTGCTTGAAGGTTGGGTGCCACAACCCAAAGAGGCCGACATGGTTGAATATCTTGAGAAAACTTCTGTGGTGTATACACGTCAGAAAGCAGTCAAAGGAGATAAGATTCCCATTGAGCTCAAAAACAAGAAGTTTTCGCAGAAATTTGAAATGCTTGGTGAGCTTTATTCTTTGCCTAAATACGGTGAGCTGGATCTTACTCCATTTTTCGCTCCATTCTATATGGTTTTCTTCGGTTTTTGCCTGGGAGATGCTGGTTATGGTATTTTGATGGCTATTGCTGCCACTCTTCTCAAGAAAAAAGTGCCCAAAGAACTCAAACAAACCATGGGTCTTGTGTTCTACCTGGGTTTGTCTACCATATTTTTTGGTATCATCGGAGGAACCTTCTTCGGAATTCCGTTGTATGAAACTTCCTTGCCGGTGTATTCAACCCTGGCAGCCGATCTGGAAGCCCGGGGAACCGACATAAACAATCTGTTGTTTTACTTATCGCTGGCATTGGGTGGTGTACAGATCATTTTTGGTTTGTTCCTGAAAGCTATCAACGAAGCCCGTCAATACGGCTGGAAACTGGCCATCGGCACCATAGGCTGGATTGTTTTACTTGTGGGTTCAATCATTGTTTATTCCATTGGTGAATTTACTGTAGTTGAAAGCAGTTCATTAACGCCTGTTTGGTATGCACTGCTTGGAATAAGCGGTTCAATGATCCTGCTTCTCAATAATCTTACCCGCAACGTGTTTATGAATCTGGGTGTAGGTCTCTGGGATTCATACAACATGGTAACAGGAATTTTGGGTGACCTGCTGTCGTATATCCGTTTGTTTGCTTTGGGTATTTCCAGTGCAATCCTCGGGTTTGTATTTAACAGCCTTGCAGTATCTATGAGCGGTAATATACCTGTGCTAAGCATCCTTATCATGGTAATTATTCTTGTTATAGGTCATGGTATTAACCTGTTCATGTCGGGACTGGGAGCATTTGTGCACCCCATGCGTCTTACTTTTGTAGAGTTTTATAAAAATGCCGGTTTTTCCGGTGGTGGAAAGAAATATTATCCATTTAAAAAATTAACCTAACGTTTCACTCAAATTAAATACTAAATCATTATGGAACCTATTATTTTAGCTTACATTGGAATCGGATTGATGATAGGATTAGCCGGTATCGGCAGTGCATATGGAGTTTCTATGGGAGGTAATGCCTCAGTAGGCGCTTTGAAGAAAAATGACGAAGCTTTCGGTAACTATCTGGTGCTAAGCGCACTTCCAGGAACCCAGGGTCTTTATGGATTCATGGGATATTTTATCCTTGCTGATTTTCTGGTACCCGGAATTACCTGGACCACAGCTGCCGCTATTTTCGGTGCCGGCCTGGCATTGGGATTTGTGGGCTTGCTTTCAGGTATCCGCCAGGGACAGGTCTGTGCCAACGGTATCGCTGCCATAGGATCAGGATACAATGTTTTCGGTAACACACTGATCCTTGCAGTATTCCCCGAGCTCTATGCGATCGTTGCCTTTGCTGCAACCTTCCTTATCAGCGGGGCGTTGTAGGAAACCGAATTGACAAATATACGTGATTGCCACTTTCTCAATCTGTGAAAGCAGGGAGAAGGTGGCTTTTGTATTTTTGCAGAAAAATAAAACCTTGATAATTATGATACAACCAGGAAAACTCAATACCCTCCGCGTAGTAAAAATCCTCGATTTTGGTGTATACCTTGATGGCGGTGAAATGGGCGAAATTCTTATGCCTACCAAATGGGTACCGGGAAATACAAAGGTTGATGATGAACTGGATGTGTTTATATACTTCGACTCGGAAGACAGGCCTATTGCTACAACCCTGAAACCAAAAGCCATGGTGGGTGAGTTTGCCCTAATGAAGGTAAAAGCGGTTAACCGCATTGGTGCATTTCTTGATTGGGGCCTGGATAAAGACCTCCTTGTTCCTTTCAAAGAACAAAATGCAAAAATGGAAGAAGGGCGTTTTTATCTTGTTTATCTCTACGTTGATTCACGCAGTAAACGGATAGCAGCATCAGCAAAACTCGAAAAATACCTGGATATAGAACCGGTTTCTTACGAAACAGGACAGCAAGTTGATCTTGTAATATGGACCCGTTCCGACCTCGGGTACAAAGCCATTATCAATCAGAAGCACAGCGGATTGCTTTATGCAAATGAGATTTTTCATGATGTTTTTCCGGGTCAGCAAATGAAGGGTTACATTTCAGAAATACGGCCCGATGGAAAAATTGATTTGAAACTTCAAAAATCCGGTTTTCAAAATATTGATCAATTCACTTCCAAATTACTTGATGTATTGAAAAGCAATGATGGATTTTTACCTTTAACAGACAAGAGCAATCCCGAAGAAATATACAAGGTCTTGCAAATGAGCAAGAAAAACTTTAAAAAATCAGTTGGAAATCTCTACAGGCAAAAAATAATAAGTATTAGTGAGAATGGTGTAAGCCTGATAGAAGAATGATATTTTGATTATTTTTGATCAAACCCTGCACTTGCTTGTTTAACAAATAAAATTAAAAGTATTAAGACATGCAGAATATGAAAAACAAAGTTTTGTCGGGAATCATTAAAATGTGGATGTTTATAATAGCAAACATTATAGCATTTTCAACTTTTGCACAATCACCAACCCATATTCCCAGGGGAAAAATAAAACCTGTAGATTTTTTTGAATCTACAGAAAACATTATCTTTTTCATTGTTATACCTGTTATAATAGTTATACTATATCTGCTTTGGAGAAGGGAAAGAAGAAAACAAATGAAGGAAGCCGAGCAAAGAAACAAAGATCAGGAATAATATACTTTGTGCTTTTATCTTAATGATTAGGAGTTCCTGTATCACTAACCGGTGAAATCATGGATGGTACGCTTGAAATTTTATGGGATCTTTCAGTAGCTCTTGGTGTAGGTTTGCTCATAGGCATTGAGCGTGGCTGGACAAGTCGTGCCGATGATGAAGGGAAACGTGTAGCCGGTATTCGAACATTCAGTCTTGTAGGTTTGCTGGGTGGTGTGTGGGCACAAATGACTCAACTGGTGCCTGCCTGGATGCTGGGTATTATATTTCTGGGCCTGGTTGCATTGATCATTGCCGGCTATTTGTCGCAAAAACAAACTTCTCCCGATGTTGGACTCACCACTGAAATTGGACTTCTGATCACATTTTCACTTGGAGTGTGGGCATCACTGGGCTACAAATTGCCGGCGCTTATAGCGGCAGTAGTGGTATTAACATTACTGAACCTGAAGCCCACTTTGCATAACTGGTTAAAAAAAATTGAACTCAAAGAAATTTATGCCTGGATCAAGTTATTGATCATTTCTGTTATTTTTCTCCCCTTACTGCCAGATCAGGGTTTTGGCCCCTGGGATGCGCTTAATCCTTACTGGATATGGTGGATGGTAGTGCTAATCTCAGGGCTTTCTTTTGTAGGGTATATACTTACACGACTAATTGGCCATAAGTTTGGTCCTTTATTGACATCTTTTGTGGGCGGAATGGCATCTTCCACAGCCATTACTTTCAGTTTGGCTGCTATGGCCAAAGGGAAAAGTGCCGCCGGTATACATATTTTTATGTCGGGCGTTTTACTTGCATCATCCATTAGTTTTGTCCGGGTATTTATTGAAGTAGCTGTTGTAAATTCAACTTTACTTTCATTATTGTGGGTTCCACTTTCAGTTATGTTTGTGGTTACATTGATTTGTGGATTCTGGATTTGGAAAAGTAGCCCATCATCTTCTGATGAAGATAAAGAAATAAAAATTGAAAATCCTTTGCAGTTATCACGTGCTTTGAAATTCGGATTTTTACTGGCAGTAATTCTCTTTCTAACACATGCAGCTGAAAATTACTTTGGTGAACAGGGAATTTATTTTATTTCTCTCATTTCCGGAGTTATGGATGTTGATGCTATTACACTTTCTTTATCTAAAAAAGCCAATGAAGCATTGGCTCATTCCAGTGCTGTTACAGGAATTGTAATTGCTGTTGTTATGAATACATTTTTTAAAACTGCTTTTTTCTCTTTTATTGCTGGTATTAACAGAAGCAAGCAGTTGATAATGTCTTCATTCTTAATAATGATTTCAGGTATCGTAAGTCTTATTTTATTTGTTTAATAATTTGATCCGGGGAAGTTTTTTTAGTTGGTTGTTTTCTTTCCGGCACCAAATCCTGCGGTAATCCGGTCAAGAATAATGGCAAGTATTACAACTACAAGTCCTGCTTCAAAGCCTTGTCCTACCTGCAATCTTTGAATACCACGAAGCACATCTTCACCAAGACCACCGGCACCGATCATCGCTGCAATAACTACCATTGACAGCCCCAGCATAATAGATTGGTTAATACCAGCCAGAATAGTGGGCCTGGCCACAGGTATCTGCACTTTCATAAGTTTTTGCATTTCGGTAGCACCAAATGCGTCAGCTGCTTCTACCAGCTCAACAGGCACTTGTCTTATTCCCAAATTGGTAAGCCTTATAAGGGGCGGCAGAGCAAACACAAAGGTAGCTACCACACCCGGAACCAGTCCTAATCCGAAAAACATTACTGCCGGTATAAGGTACACAAATGCAGGCATGGTTTGCATAAAGTCAAGTATGGGTCTTAAAATTGCATTGAAACGATCATTACGGGCAGCCATTATACCCAATGGTAAACCGATAAAAACCACCAGCACCTCTGCTGATAATACCAGGGCCAGGGTTTCAACAAAAGCTTCCCAGAGACCAATGTTTTCGCTTAGCAGGAGTCCTAAAAAGGCTATAATACTATTACGCCATCCTGCCATGTACCAGGTTATGGCTGTAATAATTATTATCAATACCAGGGGTGGTAAAAAGAGCATACCGTCTTTCAGGCTGTCTACCATAAATAAAATTAAAGAACTAAAGCCGTCAAAAATGGGTGCAAGTTCTCTTTCAAGATATTCAACTATTTTGGTTACCCAGTCATCTAGAGGGATTCGGAAATTAAACATTTTGCAAATATTGAATGATTATTTTTTTTATTCAGATAATGTGTGATAAAAGTATTACAGGTCAATAACTTCAGTTAAACTTCTTCCAGAAGCTCCTGTGCATTGTTATCATTTCTGTTTGATTCAGAAAGAGCTGCTATTACTGATCCTTTAACAATAACACCTTTAAGTATATTGTTTTTATCAATCACAGGAATGGGCCCGAACTCATGATCGCTGTACATATTAATAATATCAGTAAGCGGTGTATCTTCATCGATTCCATTAATTTTATAAACCAGATCATTGTTGAAAGGTATATCTTCTTTATCCTTATTCCGGTTGATATAGTCTGCTAGTTCTGCCGCTCTTATGTAACCCTGTAATTCTTTTCTTGTATTGGTAACCAGAATGCCTGATAAACCTTTTTTTCTGATTTTACGAAGTATAGTACGGGGACCATCACCCGTGAAGGCAGTATCTTCAACGGGTTGCATAACAGCGCCAGCCGTTAATATAGCAGACCGGTCCATATCCTCAACAAATGCTCTTACGTAATCATTGGCAGGTTTGGAGATAATTTCTTCTGCAGTTCCTATTTGTACAATTGCTCCATCATTCATGATAGCAATGCGGTTGCCGAGCCGAAAGGCCTCATCAAGATCATGGGTAACAAAGATGATGGTTTTCTGCATCCTGTCCTGGATCATAAGCAGTTCATCCTGCATTTGCCTTCTTATTATTGGGTCAAGGGCACTGAAAGCTTCATCCATGAGCAAAATATCTGCATCTACAGCTAAACCTCTTGCAAGCCCTACACGCTGCTGCATGCCTCCTGATAGCTCAGAAGGGTAGCTGTTTTCATTGCCTTCAAGCCCAACCAGTTTGATCACCTCAATTGCCTTCTCTGCTCTGCTTTCTTTACTAATGCCCTGAAGTTCCAGTCCGAATTCAACATTCTCCTGAACTGTAAGATGAGGCAGTATGGCAAAGTTTTGAAATACCATACCGCAGAAATGTTTTTGTCGGAATTTGCGTAAATCCTTTTTCCCAAGCCGGGTAATATCAGTTCCGTCAATGATAATTTCTCCTCTGGTGGGCTCATGTAGCCTGTTGATCAAACGTTGTAAGGTAGATTTACCACTTCCCGATAAGCCCATCAAAACAAATATTTCACTGTTTTTTACATTAAACGATACGTCGTATGCACCAACCTTTTGATTGTATTTTTGCAAAACCTCTTTTTTTGACATTCCCTTTTTTAGGGCATCAAGACCTTTTTCCGGATTAGGGCCAAATATTTTCGATAAATTCTTTACAACAATTTTATTTTCCATTTTATAATAGAAATATATATTAATACAATTCAATAAATACTGCCGGCACAAAAATAAGTACCGGCAGTATTATAAAACTACTTGTAGCAGTTAATCTTAACTTTCTTTTACTCAAGCCACTGATCAACTTTTTCCTGATTTTCACTTACCCACTGCCGTGCAGCATCATAGGGCTCCATTCCTTCTTCAATCAGCATCATAACTTCGGCCATTTCTTCCGGAGTCCAGTAAAAGTTATCCAGGAATTCATACACATCCGGTGCCTTGGTTTGCAGATCGGGATGCACAATGGTAGCAATATATTCTTCATCTCCCAATGTCTTTAATGGGTCATCCAGATATTTCAGGTCAAAAGCGGCAAATTTCCAGTGGGGTGTCCAACCGGTAACTACAATCCATTCTTCTCTGTCAATGGCACGACGCAGAGCTGCTGTCATAGCGGCATCTGAACCGGAAACGAGTCTGAAATCATCAAGCTCATAAGCTACCATCACATTTTCACTTGCCGCCATGAGCCCTGCCCCGGGATCAATTCCTGTAATTTCACCTTCAAATTCATCAGCATATTCATTCAGCTCTTCAATGCTGCTGATGGTAACATACGAGGGTACAACCCAACCCAGACGAGCACCTTCAAGATTAGGTCCCAGATTAATAATATCATCCTGTGTTTGTTCAAGATAGGCTTCATGTGTTACAGGTAACCATGCTGCAACAATGGCATCAAAATCACCACGGGCCACGCCCATCCACATTGGGCCTGCATCTACTGCAGTAAGAGAGACTTCTTGGTCAAGCCGGTCTTCTATTACTGCTGCTACTACATGGGTTGATGCAATTTCAGAATCCCATAAAACATAACCCAGTTCAATTTTTTCTTCTTCCTGCTCACAGGATTGAAATGCAAATGCCGCAAGAACCAGCACAATAAAGCTAACAATCCCGTTAAATAATTTCTGTCTCTTTTTCATAATAATACAATTTTAGTTTGTAAATCAATAGCATGCTCCAAAAAGTTTAACTCTGGAAACGGAGCAAGTAGAATTTCTTTCCGGAAAAATTAATTTCATTCAGGTGAAAAGTAGCTTGAAAGAACTTTTCAGAGCAGACATGTTTATTTTAAGGTTTTAAAAAGTAATATATTTCTAACTTGTAAATAATAATACGATGAGCTTAATAATTATCTGCTTTTTTAGAAGTAGTATCCAATATTGATATTGAAACGCAGGTTCCAGTCGAGATCTTCAACGGGTGCGGGGTTGCCTTCTTCAGTAAGATGTCCGGCACCCAGTCCGGTTCCGAAGCTGTCTGTTAACCAGGGGTGGTTTTTACCCATGGCAAAATCGACATAAGTATATATATTTCCTGCAGTTATAAGGAAACCAGGAACAAGCATATGGGTATTTTCGAAGTTCATTCCGTTGATTTCTCCATCTTTGGTCATCAAAGAATAATCGATATAGGGTTGTACACTGCTAATGGGGCCCCAGTCAACACCAATGGTATAAGCAAGTCCTGCTGTAATAATATTTGCACGGGCAGCTACACCGTCGCCATAGTAGGGGTCTCCGTAGGCACCCATCTGAATGCGGTCAAGAGTATTTCCTTCGTCATCTTTGGCTGCATAATCATAGTTGATGAACTGCAGTTGCAGGTTAAAGTCGTCAAAATTTGACATAAGGTGTGCTGCAATGGCATGGCCATATTCAGTTTCTTCAAGAACAGAGTTGTACAAACCTTGTAGTTGTCCTGAAAAGCCAATAGTGGTTCCATCAAAGATTTCATAATTCAGCCTTGCATTAAACTGGTTTAACTCCCTGATGCTGGAGTTAGCGCCTGTATTAGAAAGTACGCCGGCATTATCAGGAATTACATTGTAGGAATAGGTTCCAGCTCCGGGCCCACCAAAGCTCGCACTACCGTAGGCCGGGCCTGCAGGTTCCTGCTGACGAAAATAGGCAAACATAAGATTGAGTCTTTCAGAAAAGTCATAAGAGAACTTAATACCCATGTCGTAATCATCTTCCAAACCAACATAATAAGGGGTAAGAAACCACCAACTGTGTGAATTCCAGGTCAGGTTACCAAAGGGTACCTGGGTTACTCCCAGTTGCATGTTCAGGTTATCTGAAAAATCATATCCCAGGTATCCGTGATGTATAAAGTGTGTGTTAAAAGTAGGATAGAAGCGGTATTCAAAACTAAGACTTACGTCACTGTACATGGCAGATATGTTTAAACGCCATGTATCCATTGTTCCATAAGTGTTTGTTGCTGTAGGTTCACTTTCATAATTTTGGTGTGCAATGTTGTACCTCACTGCACCGCCCACATTCAAATAATCTTCATCATCAGTATCCTGCGCTATTGCCGGAGTAACTGTAAAAATGATTAGTAATAAATTTAAGGTTGTAATGTTTTTTAAATGGTCTGTTTTAAAAATCATACGCAAATTTTTTGTTCTTAAAAAGGTTTCTTTGTATGCAAAGGTATAAAGATATTATAACTTGAATTTTTAAGAAATAATTATGAATTTTAAGTTATTGCAGGTTTTTTTTACATTTGCTTTTTACTTCTCAAATTGTTAATATTTAATAAGACAACATTAATTATTAAACCTGTAAAGTATGAAGAAAGAATTTCATGAAGAAAAAAATCCTATTATAAAGAAAAAAAAGTATTTTGATGTTGATCCGTGGGTTTTTTGGCCGTCGTCGGTAGTTATCGTATTATTTATTAGTATTACGCTATTAGTAGGTGAACCCATGGAGCGGATTTTTGCCAGTATTCAGGATAGTATCTCAGAATACGGAGGTTGGTTCTTTATATTATCTGTAAACTTTTTCCTGATTTTTTCTCTCTCTATTGCTTTTAGTAAATTCGGCAATATTCGAATAGGAGGCAGGACAGCCAAGCCCGAGTTCAAAAAGGGATCATGGTTTTCCATGTTGTTCAGTGCGGGTATGGGAATTGGTATTTTGTTCTGGAGTGTAGGAGAACCAGTATTGCATTATATTAATCCGCCGCTTGGTGCAGGTGAAACAATTGAGGCAGCCAGACAATCCATGCGGCTTACATTTCTTCATTGGGGCTTTCATGCATGGGGTATTTATGCTTTGGTGGGGATGTCGCTGGCATTTTTTACATTCAATAAAAAACTTCCATTGACAATTAGTTCGGTTTTTTATCCACTGATTGGTGAAAAAGTACATGGTAGAGCGGGAAAAATCATTAACGTTCTTGCTGTTGTGGCAACATTGTTTGGTTTGGCCACATCATTGGGTCTGGGTGTACAGCAGGTGAGTGCGGGTTTGAATCATCTTACCGGTTTGTCAGATACAACCAATATGCAGGTGCTTCTCATTGGTTTAATTACCCTTGCTGCAACAGGTTCTGTAGTTGCAGGTTTGAGCCAAGGTGTAAAAAGATTAAGTCAGCTTAACATTATTATAGCTGCTTTCTTTTTGCTGTTTATTCTGATTGTTGGGCCAAGTCTTTTTATTTTTAACTCCTTTGTACAAAATACAGGTGCTTATCTTCAGAATTTCTTTGAGCTGAGTTTCTGGACTGAAACGTATACGCAAAGTGACTGGCAAAAAAGCTGGACAGTTTTTTACTGGGCCTGGTGGATCAGCTGGTCGCCCTTTGTGGGAATGTTTATTGCACGTATTTCACGCGGGCGCACGATCAGAGAGTTTATACTGGGTGTTTTGATTGTGCCCACCATTCTTACCTTTTTATGGTTATCAGCTTTCGGAGGCTCCGCTTTATATCTTGAACTAAATGGATTGGCTGATATTACTTCTGCAGTGCAAAGCAATGTCGCCACTTCCCTGTATGTACTTCTGGATCAGTTTCCCATTGGAGCTTTTACATCTGTGGTTGGTATTATACTGGTAACAAGTTTCTTTGTAACATCTTCCGACTCCGGTTCTCTGGTTATTGATAGTCTTACCGCCGGAGGTAAACTGGATGCACCGGTTGCTCAAAGAGTTTTCTGGGCACTCACCGAAGGTGGTGTTGCAGCTGTATTACTTATTGGTGGCGGGTTGGGAGCACTGCAAACAGCTGCCATAACTACAGCGCTGCCTTTTACCATCATTTTAATGATTATGACCTATAGTCTGACTAAAGGACTTTCACAGGAGTACTTTATGCTTATGCGGCATGATCTTGAAAAAGAAAGAAAATCATATAAGGATATAGTTGGTGAACTTATATCAAAACGCGATAAAAAATCTTAATATATGGAAAAAAGTATGTTTAAATTTGATAATATTCTTATTTGCCTGGATCTCACTGATATGGATGAATCCCTTATCAATTATTCAAATTATATTGTCGAAAGGTTCAAACCTAAATCCATTACATTTATTCATGTAATGGATACCTATGAGATTCCGGAAGAACTTTCAGATTCTCTATCGGACAGTCATCGACCCCTTAATGAGATAATACTTGAAGAAATTCAGGAGAAAGTTGATGCCATTTTCAGCTATGCTGATACTCTGAAACCATCTGTTGTGCTTGAATCAGGAATTACTACTGAAAAAATCGTTCAGTTTGCACGTAAAAATAAAACTGACCTGGCCTTAATGGGTAAAAAAATCGGGTTTGCCGGTGAAGGGGGTGTTGTTAAAAATATTATCGGACTGATTCCTTCTTCGGTGTTGCTGATAAGTGAAACCACTCCGTACAATATAAGTCGAATTATGGTGCGCACCAATTTTGCAAAACCATCATATGCGGCGTATCATATGGCTAGTTTGATAGCCAAAGAAACACAGGCTGATATTGAGTTTCATCATGTTTACAAACTTCCTTATAATTATTTTCCGGAGCAAACTTCCCTGGCTTTACAAAAGTTAAGAATACAACTTGATCCATACATGGAAAAACAATATAATAAGTTTGTTAAGAAATATAAACTTCCCAAGGATATTCCGTTTGAATACTCGGTTGATTTAAAGGGCGATGAAGCACAATCGCTTTACAATTATGCTGTAAGAAACAGATTTGACCTTGTGCTTACAGGTACAAGGCTCAAATCGCAGCTTGCCAATGTTATTATGGACAGTACTTCTGAAAAGCTGGCAAGTGTTGAAAAGAATATCCCTGTTTTAATAGTAAAAGATTCGAAAGAATCTGTGGGATTTTTAAAAGCATTGTTTGACTAAAAAGATTTGTCATGTTTAAAAAAGCAATTTTATTTATGGTTGCAGGCATTGTAATGTTTGCATGCAAGGGTCCTTCTGAATACAGGGAAGAAAAACCCGGAGAAATTTTTATAGTTTATACTGACTGGTCCGAGAGTATTGCACTAACACATCTCGCTATGGTTTTGCTTGAAAGGGATCTGGATTACGAAGTGATCCTGAAACTGACCGATGTAAGCACTGCATTTAATGATATTGCAGCAGGAGAGGCGGATGTATTTGCTGATGCATGGCTTCCGGCTACCCACAGCGAATATTTGCAGTTGTACGACAATGAACTGGAGGATTTAGGCCCAAATTACGAAATGGCCAGAACAGGTCTGGTAGTACCTGATTATTTTGCAGCTGAAAGTATTGCTCAATTAAATGATTTGTATAATGGAACACTAGTGGGAATTGATTCTGCAGCAGGTATTATGTTTCATACCAGGAGAGCCATAGATGCTTATGAATTAAAACATGATCTGCAGGTATCCTCTGAGAGTGAAATGACCGAAAAGCTTGAAAATGCTATCCGGCGCCGTGAGGATATAGTTATAACAGGCTGGGAGCCCCATTGGCTGTTCCATCGCTATGAATTGCGCTATCTGGATGACCCTGAAAGAATATTTATGGAGGAAGAAAAAATTCATACTTTAGCACGACGGGGGTTTTCAGAAGAACATCCGCGAGCCGCAGAATTCTTTAAAAGAATGAAGCTTACTGAAACACAAATTAATTCTCTTCTTTTTGAATTACGCCTTGAATCCGATCCTTTGGTGGGTGTGAGAAACTGGATTGATAAAAACAGTTTTATTGTGAATCAGTGGACCAAAGACCTGGGTGTATATAGAGAGAAGATTATGTAGTTGATTTGAATTATATTTCGGAGATTTAAAAAAAGAGGCTGACTCAAAAGTACCATATTTTATATGTACGCTGAGCCTGTCGAAGCGGTTATCTGACTTGTAATCAGATGTCGTTTCGACAGGCTCAACGACCAACTAGCAATTTTGATGCAGTCTCTTTCATTTATAGATTATTTGCTTATATTTTATTAATCACTCTTACCTGTAATTTTATTCACAATAAGCTTCTCAATTTCAACAACAATAAAAACTATCAATCCTGAAACTGCAGGGTAGAGCCATAAAGTACTTTCGATTGGGGCTGTACCAAAAAAAGTATTCATAAACGGAACATAAACAAATACCATTTGCAATGCTACAAGAACTGCTGCTGCATAAAATGCATATTGATTGTTAAAAAATCCTTTACCAACGCTTGGTAATTTAATTTTACGGCAATTAAAAAGATAAAATAATTGTCCGGCTACCAGTGTGTTTACCGCCAGGGTTCGCGCTATTTCATTGCTTAGCTCAAGCGTATTTTGTGCATAGTTAAAAACATAGAACGTTAGGCCACCAATTAAAAATGAAACAAAAACAATTCTCCATACAAAGTGGAGCCCCAGGATCGGTTCATCAGCTTTTCGGGGAGGTTTTTCCATCACCTTTTCTTCCATAGGTTCAAAAGAAAGTGCCAGGGCAAGTGTAACTGCCGTAACCATATTCACCCACAATACCTGCACGGGAGTTATAGGCATTATGATACCCAGCAAAATTGCAGCCATAAGCACCAGTGCTTCAGCTCCATTGGTGGGCAGAATAAAAAGGATGGCCTTCCGGATGTTGTCATATACCGTTCGTCCTTCTTCGATGGCATTTACAATAGATGCAAAATTATCATCGGCAAGTACCATTTCTGATGCATCTTTTGAAACTTCAGTACCCTTGATACCCATGGCAATGCCAATGTTCGCCTTTTTAAGGGCAGGCGCGTCGTTCACTCCATCCCCTGTCATTGCAGCCAGTTTATCATTCTTCTGCAGGGCGGTAACGAGCCTTAATTTGTGTTCAGGACTGGTGCGGGCATAAACATCATATTCCAGTACAATTTTTAGCAGGTCTTCATCGCTCTTTTCTTCCAGTTCCTTACCTGTCATAGCTTTTTCACCATCACCAATACCAATTTCTTTACCTATAGCTTTAGCAGTAATGGCGTGATCGCCGGTGATCATTTTAACCTGTACACCTGCTTCTTTACATTCTTTAATAGCTTCGATCACTTCATCGCGTGGTGGGTCAATGATACCAATAACTCCCAGGAATATTTTATTCTTTTTCAGATCGTCCTTTTCAATATCTTTGCGGTTTTTATCAACCTTCCTGAAAGCTGCACCCAAAAGCCGCTGGCCTTTGGCTGCTACCTCATCTGTTTTTTTCTCCCAGAACTCCACATCCAGATCTTTTTCTCCATCCTTAGTATATTGCTTATCGCACATTTCAAGGATCCTTTCAGGAGCACCGGTCATAAAAATATACCTGTCATCATTTACCTGGTTGAGAGTTGCCATATATTTATGGTCAGATTCAAAGGGTATTGAGTCAATACGTTCAGGTTTGAAGTCTTCAAAACCTGCCTTATAACTCAGGGTTAATAATGCTCCTTCTGTGGGAGTGCCGGTTAGTTTCCAGTTACCATCATTATCTTTTTCAATTTCGGAATTGTTGCTGGCTCTTATTGTTTTTAACAGTTGAAGCAAAACTTTATCATCTTCAGGATTAACTTCTTTTTCATCCAACAGAATTTTTCCTTCGGGTTCATATCCTGTTCCTTCAATTGTATACTTATTATCGGCAGTTACAATGGTTCTGGCAGTCATTTCATTGCGGGTGAGAGTACCGGTTTTATCAGAACAAATTACATTTACTGCGCCAAGAGTTTCAACAGAAGGTAATCTTCGGATAATTGCATTGCGACTGGCCATACGTTGTACTCCAATTGCCAGTGTAATGGTCATAATGGCTGGCAAACCTTCAGGGATTGCTGCGACAATCAGTCCGATGGCTGCAAGGAATAATTCATCAATTGAATAATCTCTCAGGTAATATCCAAAAGCAAAGAATGCTGCAGTAATTCCTATAATTACAAGGGAAAGCCATTTTCCAAACTTATCAATTTTTTGTAAGAGGGGTGTGGTAATTTCTTCCACGTCAGACATCATCTCCTTGATTTTGCCCAACTCTGTTTTTAAACCCGTGGCAGTTACCACTCCTGTTGCTTTTCCGAAAGTAACAACGGTTCCGGAAAATGCCATAGAATACTGGTCGCCTATAACCGCATCTTCTTCCACAGGATCTGTAGATTTATCAACTGAGGTGGATTCTCCTGTAAGCGGCGATTCTTCCACCTGAAGATCCTTGGTTTTTATCAAACGTAAATCGGCAGGAACTTTATTGCCCGATTTTAGCATCACAATATCACCAGGCACCAGTTCTTCTGCATCAATGGTTTTTTTCTTACCGTTTCTTATTACAACTGCATTCAATGATAGCATATTACGTATGCTTTCCATTGCCTGTTCAGCTTTTCCTTCCTGGATAAATCCGATGATGGCATTAACCATAACCACCGCAAGAATAACCCACATATCAATATAATGCTCCATAAGGGCCGTAATAACTGCTGCAGCCAATAAAACATAAATCAGTACGTTGTGAAACTGCATCAGCAGGCGCATCCACCAGCTTCGCTTTTTACCTTTGGGAAGCTCGTTTTTACCATATTTCTCCAATCTTTCAGAAACTTCACTATCACTCAGACCATCATTGGCATTGCTTTCCATTTCTTTCAGCACTTCTTCAGCTTCTTTTGCATGCCATTTTTCAGCTGTCTTCTTTTCAGCTGCTTTTTTTTCTTTTTCCTTGGTCATATAGGTTTAATTTTTAGAACAGAGATATTTTGATTAATTACAAATTTAACAAATCGGTGCATTCGATACAATTAAATTACTTTAAAACTCGCTCTAAACTGAATTTGCAGAAGAAATATACTAAAAGAATATCCAGTGAAAAATGAAGCCATTCACAGTATTGTATTCAATGGCAGGGGCAGGAAACTTGATAAAGTTCATAGTAGTAAAAATTGACTCCAGAATTTCTGAGTTAACCCTGATTCTGGCGTAATCAATATCCGGAGCCAGGTAAAAACTTCTGCTTCTTTTAATAGTGGGTAGTATATTGCCATCGTAAAATCCGGGATTTATTCTGCTACCTAACATACCATGAGCACCATAGCCTACTGCCATGTTGAACCAGGAAGGTATTTCTTTCCTTTTTCCTGTTAATGCATGTATATTAAAGGAGAGCCAGTATGTGATTCCATTATAGTCTTTCAGCATATTCTCAGCCAGGTTTGATCCCAGCATATCAGGTCGATATTGTTGCAATCCGCTTTTTGAGAAGGAATATTTCCAGGTAATTTTTTGTTCCTGCCAGTAAACCTGCTGAAAACAGAAACTGGCAGAACCTGCAAGATTTGCTGCCATATCGCTCCATGATGCACCCCAACCATCAGAAAAGCCATCCAGAATTTCAATGGTGGTAAGGAAAAGATTTCCGGAGATATTTCCCCATAATGCACTTTGACGATTATTAAGTCCTGCCCACGTGAAACTGTAATGACTGAAACGGCTCAAATGATAAGCAGTTAAAATATGACCGCCTTTATCCATTTGTTTCCAATCAAACAGGTCATCATGAAAATGAAAAGAAGTACGTGGATGGTTGCTGTACCAGGCTTGATTCAGCAGAAGCAAACTGCCTGAAAAACCAGCTATATGAGCTCCTGTTACCCAATTTAGCCGCTGTGGATCATATGATTTTTCCAGGGTAAGTTCATCACTCGATAATGCTTTGACAGAATATCCTTTTTGAGGATTTAATACCAGCAATGCCAATAGCATACATAATAAAAAGTTAGCTTGCTTTAGAAAAGATCCAAAGAAAAATGGGTTTACAGAAAAATTCCGGGATATGTTTTTACCGGGTGGGTTCATTTTTTCATGATAGTATCATAGCCATGCTGTAAAATATCAAGAGCTTTATCTCTCGTTGATGATTCGGCATAAGTGCGCAAAACAGGCTCTGTTCCTGAAGGCCTTATCATGAGCCATTCGTGGTCATTGAAGTAGTACTTGAAACCATCAAGGGTTTCCACTTTTTCTACTTTATAAGGTCCAAAAGATTCATATACATTATTCTCACAGTTTTTTACAATGCGATCTTTGTCTTCCTGCGGTATTTTAAGGTCGCGACGCTCAAATGCGAAGCCACCCGTAATATCGTATATCTCATGTAGAAGTTGCTGCAGCGATTTACCGGTTTTTACCATGGCTTCCCAAATGATAATACCGTTATAGATGCCATCACGCTCGGGAATGTGGCCGGCAACGGCAATACCCCCTGACTCTTCGCCTCCCATCAGGATATCTTCTGTAAGCATCAGCTCACAAATATGTTTAAATCCTATCATTACTATTTCAAGTGGCAGATTGTAATGTTCACAGAGTTTCCTGATCTTTACTGTGGATGAAAACCCGGTTGCTACCTTGCCGGTTTGTTGTTTGTAATGATATAAGTAATGGATGAGAAGGAGCATGGTATGATGGGAATCAACGTAATTTCCCTGATGGTCGTAAAGAGCAATCCTGTCGGCATCGCCATCTACTGCCAATCCGCAATCGATGTTTTCAGCGAGTTTTATCATCTCAGAAAATTCCTGTAGGTTACGATGGAGTGGCTCAGGGGGTATTCCGTCGAACAAAGGTTGGCGCTCGCAATGCATTAGGGTAATACCAGGGAATAGTCGGCGCATTACATTTTGTCCTGAGCCATACATAGCATCAAAAGCAAATTCAAGTTCTGAATTTCGTATGGCATCCAGATCAAATTTCTCTTCCAGGTAATTGCAATAATAGGTTTCCAGGTCAATAATTTCAACCTTACCTGAATCAGTAAGGTCATCCATTGATATATTATCGAGAGTTTTGTTAAAGTATTCAGGAATCAGTTCTTCCACTTCATGGATTTCTTTATCCATAAGTGGTCCGCCGTATGAACCTTTGAGTTTGTATCCGTTGTATTCGGGAGGGTTGTGGCTGGCTGTTATTACAATGCCCAGATCGCATTTGTATTTTAAAACCCCCAGTGATATCATGGGAGTAGAAACGAACCCATCTGCCATAAATACCTTTACGTTGTTGGAAGCCAGTACTTTTGCTGCAGTTTCGTTAAATAGTTCTCCTGCAAAACGGCAGTCATGTCCAATAATCACAACAGGGTTTTCTTTCCTTTTCAGTAACCACTGTGCAACGGCTTCGCTAATTCTGGCCACATTTTCAACGGTAAATTCTTTCGCAATTACAGCCCGCCAGCCATCTGTTCCGAATTTGATGTTCATGGTAAAGATTATTTAGTGTTGGGTTATACTCAACTTTAATGCAATCCACAAAAATAACAAGATAAATTGAAGTTAATGGAATACTATCGCATGATTCTTCTTTGATTTAAGGCATTCTGGTATCTGCGGGCATTGGCCAGGTGCTGAGAATAGGTCTTAGCAAATGCATGATAACCTGAAAAATCATCTTTTGCACAAAAGTATAAATATTCATGTTGCTGGTGGTTGAGCACTCCATCGATGACACGCTGATCGGGAATACTGATAGGGCCGGGGGGTAACCCTGCATTTTTGTAGGTGTTGTAAGGTGAATCAATTTCAAGATGCCTGGTCAGTACCCTTCTCATCGAGAAATCGCCCACGGCAAATATAATTGTAGGATCGGCCTGAAGGGGCATGTTTCGTTTCAGCCTGTTAATATAAACACCTGCCACTTTTGAATATTCATCAGGCATATATGTTTCAGCCTGTACGATAGATGCTAATGTACCTACTTCAAGAGGGGAAAGGTTAATCTGTTCAGCTTTTCTTTTTCTTTCCTTATTCCAGAAAGCATTGTATTCGCGATGCATACGTTCCAGAAGTTGTTCGGCTGAAGTATTCCAGAAAAACTCATATGTATTTGGTATAAAAAGAAGTTTTGCTGTTTCAGGAGTATGATTATATTTTTCCAGTACTTCCGGATTATTGAGTAAATTGATGATCGAGAGAGAATCAGCTTCAAGTTGATTGGCAATAATTCCGGCAAGTTCTTCTTTAAGTCTGATATTGTTGAAAGTAAGCATTACCGGATCCTGATTGCCTGAACGCAGGATATTGATGAGCTCATTGTTGCCCATCTTATCGTGAATCAGATAGCGACCGGGACGTATATTATTTTTGTAGTTTTTTTTATCAACCAGCCATTCAAAAGTGTTGGTATTTATGATCATGTCATCTTCATACAAAATGGATTTCACATCATTGAAATCACTGCCTGTAGGAATATAGATGTGTTTGGTTTGTCTTTCACCCAGGTAAATATTGGGTTGAAAAACGGCATCATAAAGCCGGTAGAATACAATACCACCAATAATAACTAATATAATAAATACAGATATAATTACCTTTAACCAATAAGGTATTTTTTTCGATTTTTTCCTTCTTTTTCCTGACATTTAGTATTATGGTTATGATTCAAAAATCAGTTGAAAAAAGTGTTCATTTTCCCATTTATTGTCAATCAATCTCCAGTTTTTTTTGGTGCCTGATTTTACAAATCCCTTTTTATTAAACAAGTTTAGGCTTACTTTATTGTTTTCAGATATATTGCAGTACAACTGCTTGAGGTTGAGTATACCCGCGGCATAATGAATAATAATATCAAGCGTTTCTGACGCATACCCCTTTTTTCTGAAATCTCCGGCAATCAGAATTCCAATTCCTGCACGCCTGTTTTTAGGGTCAAATTCAAACAAATCAACACAACCAACAGTATTTTTTTCATGGTCTGTGATCATAAGCCTGAGTTGTTTGTCGGTATAAATATCACAATGCGAATTAATAACATATTGTTCAAGATAAAAGCGTGAAAAGGGAGAAACAGTATTGCTATACTTCCAGGTATCAGGATCATTTTCCCATTCATACATTATATCTATATCATTGGGCTCCATGGCCCGCAAAGTAAGATGTTTACCCTGTAATGCTTTCATCCTTTTATTTGTTTGATTTATAATTAATGATTGCTGTATTACTGGATCATCAAGTTGGACAATTGAATTTCTCCTTCGAATACTTTTTGTGCAGGACCGGTTAAAATTATATCGCGATATCCTTGGGGGCCGGGAGAAAAGCTTACATTCAGTAAACCTCCCCTGGCAATTACTTCGATATTGTTTTTACTTATAAAACCTTTATGAAACGCTGCAATAGCTGCAGCAGTTATTCCTGTACCGCAAGCAAGCGTTTCATTTTCAACACCTCTTTCGTATGTGCGGATATGTAAATTATCATCAACAATAGCGACAAAATTTACATTGGTACCAAGGGGTCGGAAAGTATCAGCATTTCTTATATTTTTTCCTTCAGATTCAACTTTGATCTGCAACAAATCTTCCGTAAATTTTACGATATGGGGTGATCCCGTATCAAGGAACAGGCCATAATCCGTTTCTCTAATGTTTGTAACATCATTCATACTTAATGATACAGAAGAAAAGTGACCATCGTCGGAATTTATAGTTGCTTTGTGAAGCCCATCACTTGCCAGAAAAACTGTTTTGTTTTCAATAATGCCCTGATGAGAGGCAAATGCGGTAAGACACCTTCCTCCATTACCGCACATACTTCCTTCATACCCATCACTGTTGTAATAAAACATATGAAAATCATATTCATGATGAGAGCGAAGGATCATTAAACCATCAGCACCAATTCCAAATCTGCGATGGCAAAGTGCGGATATGATGGTGTGGTTCTCTGTTATATGGCTCAAAATGTCTTGTTGACGCTCATCAATAATAATAAAATCATTCCCTGCGCCGTGGTATTTAAAAAACTTTACTATCATAAGATTTACATTTATTCGGGAAGTTCAGCCAGTTTTTCCGGTACAAGTGGTTTAAAGGTAGTTGTAAATTCAATTGGGTAAAAATCATTCATGTAATTCAGATAAAACTTCCCGTTATGATGCTGAATACTGGCAAGTTCAGCTGTTTTTATACCATAAAAAACAATTCTTGTTTTACTCATTTTATATCCCACTGAGTTTAACGGAGACTCCCAGAACTCAAGATGAAAAACCTGAGTATTTTGATTCACTGGATCTGCCCCAATTTCGGATTCAAGCATCTTTTCTGATGAACTTTTTTCAAAATATTGCATGGGGACTGATATAATGCGTCTTTCCACGAGTATATCGCGGGCAAACGCATAATTGTTATTATCAAAATCAGGCAAGATGGAATAAATTGGCGGGTTTTCAATTTCAGTTAAAGCATTCTCCGATAAATCATTGTTTGACTTTGATGACTCACCTTTTATATTTAATTCATTTAAGTTGATGGTTTCACTGGTGCTATTGTCTGAAAAGATGGCAATAATTCTATCCACAGCTTCCTGAACAATTCTGTCATTTTGTCTGTCAAAATGCCAGTATACTACTGTGCTACCAAGAAAAAAACCCAGTAGCAGTCCGAGAAAAAGATAAATTGTATTAAAGTCCTGACGAATCCTTTTTTTCATTTACTGATAGCAGAAATAATTGATATTTACAGCAAATTTACAAAAATCAGTAATGTAATTTTAGGCATTATTACTGATTACTTTGCGGGATGGGTTAATTTTTTATTACAATATAATACATACAAGGAAACAATGCTTCTGCAAATATTGTTAAAGGTTAACTATTTTTAACAGCATTGTCAAAATTAACTGAATTTGAGTACGTTGAACAACATATTTGTAATAAAATACTTGTTTTTTTGAACAATTGATTTTATTAAGGGTATATAAATTGCAGGGTGTTTTCTGAATTTTTATGTAAAGAAACAAGATTGATTGACATCATAATTTTGAATAACATATTAACAAACAAATCTTTTAAACCATGAAAAAGTTTTTTGTATTATTATTGGTTGCCATTTTAGGAGGATTATCCGCATTGTTTATTCAAAGATACTTTGCGCCAACTGCTGAGCAACAAATTATGCAGATGAGAGCAGAAGGAAAGAATACTTCCGTTCCTTCAGCTTTTACACATTATTTATCTAATGTACCGACCCATCTGCCTGATTTTAGTGTGGTTGCCGAAATAACAGTAAACACGGTTGTTCATATTCGAGCTGAGTTTGAACGTCCAAGCAGTCTTTATGATGAGTTTTTCGGGCCTGACGATATGTTTCGTGAGTTTTTCGGACCACGTCAGCGCCGCGCCCCTGAGCGCCGCGTACAGGGTAGTGGTAGCGGTGTGATTCTGAGTGATGACGGATATGTCATTACCAATAACCATGTGGTACAGGATGCTGTTTTAATTGAGGTCACACTCAATGACAACAGGGTTTTTGAAGCTACCGTTATAGGTACCGATCCCACCACAGACCTTGCATTGCTTAAAATAGAAGGAGAAGATTTGCCTTATGCTGTTTTCGGAGACTCGGATAAGGTGAAAGTGGGAGAGTGGGTTCTTGCAGTTGGTAACCCTTTTAACCTTACATCTACAGTAACTGCAGGTATTGTAAGTGCCAAAGGCCGCCAGATTAATATTTTGGGTGGTGATACTGCCATAGAGTCTTTTATCCAGACTGATGCAGCTGTGAACCGTGGAAATTCAGGTGGAGCTTTGGTAAATACCAATGGTGAACTTATCGGTATCAATGCTGCCATTGCTTCAACTACCGGTTCTTTTGCCGGATACTCTTTTGCCATTCCTTCCAACATTGCCAAGAAGGTTGTTACCGACCTTATGGAACATGGTGAAGTTCAGAGAGGATTCCTGAATATCAATATCAGTGATGTTACTTCCGAACTTGTGAGAGAAAATGACTTGAATGTCAATCGCGGAGTTTATGTTGCCAATGTAAATGAAGGTGGTGCAGGTGAAGAAGCAGGTTTGCAGGAAGGTGATGTTATTACTGCAATTGACAACAGACAGATTAATACCACTGCTGAGCTGCTTGAAACCATTGGTCGCAAGCGGCCGGGTGATGAAGTAAATGTAATATTTAACCGTGATGGCCGTACAATGGAAGGCAAAACCGTTCTTAAAAATATTCATGGTGATACATCCATTGTACAAAGAGGAGAAAGGGATGTAATTGAGCTACTGGGTGCTACACTTGAAGATGTTGCAGAAAGTGATCTCAACAGGCTTAGAATTGAAAGCGGAGTTAGAGTTGTATCCCTGGAAAGAGGAAAACTTGCCAGCTCCGGTATTCGTGAAGGATTTATTATAACCCATGTTGACAGAGTTGCAATTACCTCAGCCCGTGAATTGGTTTCTATGCTTGCAAGTAAAAGTGGAGGTATACTCATTGAAGGAGTGTATCCGAACGGTACACGGGCTTATTACGGTGTTGGCCTGTAATACTCCTTGAAAAGTATTGCAATATTTCAGAAAATTACCGGTTATTAATAGATCATATCCGTCTTTGCAGGTTTTGTTAATTGTTGTAATAGTTTATAAAACTTGCAGAGATGGCTATACATAATAAAAATACATGTAAATAACCATTGTCATGTTCTGAAAATTTTGTAACTTTGAAGGTTTTTCTGCAAAAGAAAATCAACTTCTTTTCCACTACCCCTATTTATAAAACTTTAGTTAAAACTATGAGACAATTAAAGATTTCAAAATCTATTACCAATCGTGACACTGCTTCGTTAGACAAGTATCTTCAGGAAATTGGCAAGGTACCACTTATTACAGCCGAAGAAGAAGTACAACTTGCTCAACGAATCAAACAAGGCGATCAGGCTGCTTTGGAAAAACTTACCAAAGCAAACTTACGTTTTGTGGTGTCCGTTGCCAAGCAATACCAAAACCAAGGTTTAAGCCTTCCCGACCTGATCAACGAAGGGAATCTGGGCTTGATAAAAGCTGCAAAAAGGTTTGATGAAACCCGTGGTTTTAAGTTTATCTCGTACGCGGTGTGGTGGATTCGTCAGTCTATTCTTCAGGCTTTGGCCGAACAGTCAAGAATTGTCAGGTTGCCTCTGAACCAGGTAGGTTCACTTAACAAAATTAAAAAAGAAGCTTCGCGCCTGGAACAAAAATTTGAACGTCCGCCCTCTTCTGAAGAACTTGCTGATTCATTGGAAATCAACGAAGATAAGATCACCGAATCTTACCGTATTTCCACGCATCATGTGTCTGTTGATGCTCCGCTGGTGCAAGGTGAAGACGCCAGCTTACTGGATGTTTACATCAACAAGGACTCACCAAATGCCGACTCAAGCCTTATTCACGAATCTCTGGCCCGGGAGATCCAAAGATCACTCGCTACTCTTACAGAGAAGGAAAGGGACGTTATTAATCTGTATTTCGGCATAGGAATGAATCATGGTCTTACACTGGATGAAATTGGAGCAAAGTTCGATTTGACACGCGAACGTGTACGCCAGATAAAGGAAAAGGCAATAAGAAGACTTAAGCACACCTCAAGGAGTAAATTATTAAAAGCCTATCTTGGGCAGTAATTTTCTCTTCAGATAGATGATTATTTAAGCGGTATTTGTAGTTTTGCAGGTACCGCTTTTTTAGTTTAAGGTTAAGGTTGAGATTAAGATTGGAAAAGTTAATTTAAGGTTGATGATTTATAATATTAAGAAATAACAAATATATCGTTATGAAAAAATCAGGAAATATAAGGCTACTGACCTTTTTGTTTTTGTCCATTGCAGTTTCTTTTGCTTATGGACAGGATGTAAAGATAAAGATAGTAACCCTCGCAGATGTGCATGCAAGAATTTTTCCCTATGATTTTGTTAATGACAGAGAATTAAATGGAAGTCTGGCCCACGTAAAAACCTATGTGGATGAGCAACGTAGATCGCTGGGCGATCATGTTATTCTTCTTGATAATGGCGATCACTTGCAGGGACAACCTGCAGGCTATTATTTTAATTATCTGGCACAGGACGAAGTGAATTTGTTTGCCCGGGTGATGAACCATATGGAGTTTGATGCATCCACAGTGGGAAACCATGATATTGAAACCGGCTGGGAGGTTTACAATCCTTTGAAAAGTCAGTATGATTTCCCCTGGCTGGCAGCCAATGTTCTACATATTCGCACAGGTATGCCTTATTTCGAACCTTATACAATACTTGAACGATCAGGAGTTAAAATTGCCATTATGGGGCTGGTAACTCCATCAGTACCTAACTGGTTACCCAGAAAATTATGGGAAAGTCTTGAATTTACAGGAATGTATGCGGCCGCTTCTTACTGGATGGAGCATATTCGCGAAAATGAAAATCCCGATGTTGTTTTAGGATTGTTTCACAGCGGAGCCGGTCCGGATGTGGAATACGCCGGAGATGAAGTTTACCTTGAAAACGCCGCAATGTATGTTGGGAAGTATGTTCCCGGGTTTGATGTGATTTTTACAGCTCATGATCACCGGGTAAGGAATGTAACCTTTAATAATTCAGATGGTGATGATGTGCTTATGATAGCAGGACAGTCTTTTGCAAGGTCAGCAGCAGTAGTTGATCTGTTATTTGAAGGTTCTGCAGAGGATGGTTTCAAACTAACAGGCAAAGAAGGAAATATTGTTGAAATGACAGAATATGAACCTAGTCCTGAGTTTATGAAAATGTTTGCTGATGAGCAGCAGACTGTTCTGGATTATGTAAGTCAACCACTTACCGTTTTGCAAAATGATCTTCATTCACGCGATAGTTACTGGGGTAACTCTGCGTTTACCGATTTTATTCACTCCATTCAACTTGAATTAACTGATGCTGATATCTCATTTGCAGCACCTTTGTCTTTTGATGCTACCCTTGAAGCCGGAGTAGTTCATTTGCGCGACATGTTTAACTTGTACCCGTTTGAGAATTACTTATATAAAATGCAGCTAACCGGTAATGAAATAAAGAACTTCCTTGAATACTCCTATGGATTATGGATGAATACCATGCAGGGTCCTGATGACCATCTCTTACTTTTCAGAGATGAATCACGCGGACGTTCATCAGTTTATGAATCAATACGCCTGGCCAATGCCTTTTATAACTTCGACTCGGCCTCAGGTGTTAACTATGTGGTTGATGTTACACAAAAGCCAGGTAACCGCATAACAATAAAATCATTGTCGGATGGCAGCCCTTTTGATCCTGATAGGATCTATACAGTAGCCATAAATTCCTACCGCGGAAGTGGAGGTGGAGGACACATTACCGATGGTGCAGGAATTGAACATCATGAACTGGAAAATCGTATAATATGGGTTTCTGAAAAAGATTTGCGAAGTCATATTGCTGACTACATGCAGCAATATCGCAGCATCAACCCTCAAGCTGGAAATAACTGGTATATTGTTCCTGAAAATTGGGCAGAACAGGCGGCCGATAGAGACAGAAAATTACTGTTCCGCGATTAAGTCAGTTGTAATATCAGAAAGCTTAATTCTTGAAAGAAAGCTGAAGGATAGGTTTCAAATATTTTAAATATCCTCTCTCAGGCGAATGGTTTGCCGATATATCTTGTTATCACGCTGGAGTTGCAAATGGAGTATTGTTCCAGGTGATTGATTAAAAAGACCAACGACTTCATCAATGTTCATACCGGTTAGGGGATTTCTGTTAACAGATAACAGTTTGTCACCCTTTTTGATGCCTGCTTCAAAAGCCACAGAATTCTTTCTTACATGATTTACCACAAATTCATTAAATTTCATCCCTTTGGCAATGATATCCATTCCGCTCAGGTTTGAATGGAAGTCTTTTTTAAAATCCAGATTCTTACGTAAAAGGAGCCTTGAAGAAGGATAGTCAATAATTACATGGAAGCGACTCAATATACCTGCTCCAAGAATTCCTTCCCACTGAAAACTGATATTTGATGTTTCCATGAAATCGTTAGCCGGATAGGCAACAAGTGGTTCTTTAATCTCTATTTCTCCGATAGTGATTTTTTGTAACCTGCCCATTTCGCCCTCCAGTTCACCACTTATGCCCTTTCCTAGGAAAGCCGGAATACGCTGTTCGGTAAGTCCTTTATATGAACTGTTAAGAAAAACCGGATTAGTAGCACCCATATCTACCAGCAATTGCAGAGTGTCTTGCCTGGTATCACTGTCACCCTCAATAAAGACATCAATATAGGGTTTGCTGTTTTCCAGCTCGAGGGGAATAATATGACTTCGGCGGCGAATTCTGTAGGTAGGTTCTCTGTATATTCTTATAGTATTGGTTCTGTAATTGATCTTTACAGGAAACTGGCTGAATAGGTCATTTCCAATGATTCCATGAACAGGAAATCCAAAATATTCTGAAAAAGTTAGCACCCCTTCAGGTATAATGATCAGATTCATGTTATGACCTGTAATTCCGCGCATATTAAATGTAAGTCCTTTCGACATACCTGCTTCAATTATACCCTCATTTCCCAGTCCGAGCACATATACCTTCTCATCAACCGGAAAATCAAAAAAACTGGCAATTGCCGGCTCCGTTAAGATGGTTGTATTTACCCCTGTATCAAGGATGAAAAGTAGTGGAGGAGAATCGTTTATTTGAATAGGTATAACTGCCAGTTTGTTACTGATCCTGGCAGGAATTCTCACGGATCTTTGGTTTCGGTCAAACCTGAACCCCTGAATAGTATCTTCATATTCTATCGCTTTTCCCGAACTAATGAATCCCGAAAATAAAAGAAAAAATATTGCGAAAATGTATTTTAGCATATCGTAATGTTGTTCACAAGAACGACAAAAAAGTACAGGCAATTGTTTGAAAATGGCCGGTTTAAGGATTTTTAAATGTAAGAAAAAGGGAGATAAAACTATCAGTTAACCTGGCTTTTTTTGAGTATTTTCTTATTAATATCGCGAACCAGTGCAGGACCATAGTAAATAAACCCTGTATACAGCTGTATAAGACTGGCTCCGGCATTGAGTTTTTCAATAGCATCTTCAGGAGTCATAATTCCTCCCACCCCAATAACCGGTATTTTTCCATCTGATTTTTGTACCAGGTATCTTATGGTTTCAGTTGCTTTCTTTCTGAGGGGTTTGCCGCTTAACCCACCTTTACCGATTTTTTTAATGAGACCGGCATCAGCAGTTAGCGAGTCGCGTGTGGTAGTGGTATTGGTGGCTATAATACCGTCGGTATTTGTTTTTTCAATTACAAATAAAACATCATCCAGTTGTGCTTCATTCAGGTCGGGGGCAATTTTTAGCAGAACGGGTTTTCGTTTGGGCCTTGCATTATTGTCAGCATTGATCCTTTCAATGATATGTATCAGTTCGTCCTTATCCTGCAGCTTGCTTAATCCTTCAATATTGGGGCAGCTAACATTGATGACAAAATAATCGACAAGGTCAAAAAGCTTCTGGAAGCAATACAGGTAATCATCTATTGCTTCCTCGTTAGGTGTAAGAGTATTTTTTCCAATATTTCCTCCAATTATTGTATTGGGTTTGTTTCTTTTTAAGTTATGCACAAAAACATCTACACCGGGATTATTAAAGCCCATGCGGTTTATGAGTGCTTTGTCTTTTTTTAGTCTGAAAAGCCTGGGTTTTGGATTGCCGGGTTGGGGGAGAGGGTTAACAGTGCCTATTTCAATATGACCAAAGCCGAAAGAAGAGAGGTGGTTATAGATGTTTGCCTGTTTATCGAAACCGGCTGCCATACCAACTTTGTTAGGAAATTTTATACCAAAAAGCTCGGTTTCCAACCCGGGATCGTCAATTTTGTAGTTTTTGTGAACCAGCTTTTTTATACCCGGAATGCTAAATGCTGTATGCAGACCGCCAACCACCCAATGATGAACTGTTTCCGGTGGAAACAAAAACAGCAAAGGGCGTATTATGGATCTGTACATACAGTTTTTTTATTTTTACAAAATCAAATGCCGTTTAGCCTTTTTTTGTTTTTCTGATGGTCGGAGTTTTTTTAGCTCCCTCTGCTTTACCTGGTTTTGCTTTTTTGGATGCTTCAGCATTTCTTTGTGCCACTGGTTTTTTACCGGCTTTCTTCCCTTCTACATTTTCCGGTTTGGCTTGTTTCTCATTTTCATTGACCGGTTCTTCTTTTTGTTCTTCATCATCATCTTTTGGCTCGCTTATCATGTCGTGCTCAAGAAGCTGATTATACCAGGCAAGAACTTTTTTAATATCGGAAGCATATACCCTGTCGCGATCAAAATCAGGCAGAACGCTTTCAAAGTAATCAAACAGTACATTTCCATCTGATTTGATATCAATACTGATTTCCTTACCATCTTCTTTCTGGTAAATGCTCCATAATACTTTCTTTAACGGAACATCTTCAGTGTAAGTAAACATGCTGATATCATCCAGTACAGAAGAACGATGTGCTCCAAATACAGGTATTTTTTTACCATCACTTAAGGATTCAACAATAAGTCCGCCCCTTGTCTGGCTAATGATCTTAAAGAGTCCGCTTTTTCCCGAAATTGCCAAAATCTTGCTTAAATCCATCTTAGAATGTTTTGATTGTTGTAATATGATTTTTAATCTGTTTTAAAGGCAACGGCAAAATTAAACAATTCTTATATCAAACCACTCACTTATTCAGCAAACATTTGCAAACTATGAAGTTTTTTATAATAACCGTTTTTTTGAATTAATTCTTCATGACTTCCCCGCTCAACGATTTTCCCTTCATGCATCACACAAATAAGATCGGCGTTAATGACGGTTGACAGCCTGTGAGCGATAACCACCGATGTTCTGTTTTTCATAACGTTGCTTAATGCTTCCTGCACCAGTTTTTCTGATTCGGTATCCAGTGCAGAAGTTGCTTCATCAAGTATCAGTAATGGTGGATTTTTTAATACTGCACGGGCAATGCTTAATCTTTGTCGCTGGCCACCGGATAATTTATTGCCTCTGTCTCCGATGTTGGTGTAATAACCCAACGGATATTTTTCAATGAATTCATGCGCATTAGCAATCTTAGCAGCACGAATAACATCTTCTTCCGGGATTTTGTATTCACCGAAAGCAATATTATTGAAAAAATTATCATTGAAAAGTATAGCTTCCTGGCTTACGTTGCCCATGAGTGCGCGTAAGCTTTTAATTTGTATATCCTTTATATTAATTCCATCAACAAGAATTTCACCGGATGTAGCCTCATAAAACCGTGGCATCAAATCAACAAGTGTTGATTTTCCTGCACCCGACTGGCCTACGAGTGCAATTGTTTTGCCCTTGGGGATGGTGAGATTTATGTTATCAAGCACCATGTCACGCTCATAACGAAAGCAAACATTACGAAATTCAATGCTGTTTGAAAATTCTTTTATTTCGACAGAACCCGGATGATCATCAATACTTACACTGGCCTTCATTATGTTATCTATGCGATCAGTTGATGCCATTCCTTTCAGTACATTATAGTATGCTGTAGAGAAAGATTTTGCGGGATTGATAATTTGTGCAAAAATCAGCAGATATGCAATAAATCCCTGGGGTGTTAGGCTGCCTTCAGCACTCAATACCAGCGAGCCGCCATACCATATTATTATTACCACTACAGCAGTACCCAGGAATTCACTTACAGGCGAAGCAAGGTAATGTTTGCGGAACATTTTGGTCATAATGCGGGTATAAAAACTATTAAGACTGTAAAAACGATCTTTCATCTTTTTTTCCGCATTAAAGGCCTTTATAACCCTAATACCTGTGAGGGTTTCTTCCAGCACCGACAAAATTACACCCAGTTTGTTCTGCCCTTTTAATGCAGTTGCCCGTAATGTTTTTCCTATCCGCCCGATAATTAATCCACTCAAAGGCAGCAGAATAAATACTACAAGAGTGAGTTGGGTGCTTATAAGCAGCAAAGTAATCAGATAAACCAGTATGGTAATCGGCTCTCTGAATATCATTTCAAGAGAGCTGATGATACTATGCTCAATTTGCTGCACATCACTTGTCATCCTGCTAATGAGATCTCCCTTTTTTTCATTGGAATGATAGGCCAGGGGTAACTGGAGTGACTTAATGTACAAATCATTGCGGATATCTTTTACCACCGTATTTCTTAACCAGGCAAGATGATACATGGCCAGGTACCGAAATAAATTTTTAAAAAAACTCATTAAAATGGCAAATAATCCAATATAAACAAGTGTCTGAACACTGCCAAAGCGCATTATCAATTGACTGATCAGGTAGTAAAAGTTGTTTTGCAATGCTTCGGAAGTAAGTTCAAATGGAATGCGTTCAGTAACCCTGGGCTGGGTTTCAAATAATATGCCGAGCACCGGTATGATCATGGTAACGGAAAACACGTTGAAAACAACACTCAGAAAATTAAAAGATACATTCAGGAATACCTTTGTTTTATAGGGAAAGATATAATTGAGAATTTTTTTGTATTTATCCATTCCTGAGATTTATAATTAGGTATTCGTACCTTTTCATAAGATTATATCTTTGGTAAGATTCCGGTATAATTGAAAGGTGAAATTTTTAGTAATTCATCTTTTATTTCCTGATCTATCTCCAGTGAATTAATGAAATCGTGAATAACTTCCTGGTTTATCACCTGGTGGGTGCGTGTAAGTTCTTTGAGCTTTTCATAAGGTTGCGGATATTTTATTCTCCGCAATACGGTTTGAATGGCTTCTGCCACAACCATCCAGTTGTTTTCAAGGTCGTGGTTAATTGCTTCTTCATTGATCAAAAGTTTATCAAGCCCCCGAAGAGTTGATTTTAAGGTTATGAGCATATGAGCCAGCGGAACACCAATAATTCTGAGAACTGTTGAGTCGGTAAGGTCTCTTTGCAAACGCGATACAGGAAGTTTTGCAGCCAGGTGTTCAAAAAGGGCTATGGCTATACCGGCATTACCTTCTGAATTTTCAAAATCAATAGGGTTTACCTTATGGGGCATGGCTGATGAACCTACTTCTCCTTCTTTTATTTTTTGTTTGAAGTAATTCATTGAAATATAAGACCAGGCATCGCGGTTCAAATCAATAATGATGGTACAGATCCTTTTTAAGCCGTCAAATATGGAAGCCAGGAAATCATAATGCTCAATCTGGGTGGTTACTTCAGATCTTTGCAGCTTCAGGGTTTTGTTTACGAAGAAATCGGCAAATTCATTCCAGTTAATTTCAGGATAGGCTGCTTTGTGTGCATTGAAATTTCCGGTTGCCCCTCCGAATTTTGCCGGGAAAGGCAGAGCAAGTAACTGGTTGATCTGCCTTTCAAGCCTGTAATGGAATACATAAATTTCTTTTCCCACCGTAGTAGGAGAAGCAGGCTGCCCATGGGTGTGTGCCAGCATTGGAACTTCAAGCCATTGTTTCGACATTTCCTTTAAACGGGCCAGCAGTTCATCAAGGGCAGGAACTATAACTTCAAGTATGCCTTCCTTTAATGAGAGAGGTATGGCTGTGTTGTTAATATCCTGCGATGTCAGTCCGAAATGAACAAATTCCTTATAATTACCAAGGCCAATGCTTTCAAACTTTTCTTTTAAAAAATACTCTACTGCTTTGATATCATGATTGGTAGTGCCTTCAATCTCTTTTATTCTGAGTACATCTTTTTCCGAAAAACCGGAAATAATATTTTCGATTTTTTCTATATCCGCATCTGTAATATCTTTCAACTCCGGAAGTTCATGTTTAATAAGAGCAACCAGGTATTTAATCTCGACATATACCCTGTACCTTATAAGGGCCGATTCACTGAAATATTTCTGAAGTGTTTGTGTGGTTTTGCGATATCTACCATCTACGGGTGAAATGTTATTCAAAGCTTCGTTTTCCATATTTCAGATATTTGACAAAAGTTTTGTAAAACTATGCCTGAACTTCTTCCTTAAAAAAGATTATGTTCTGCCTGCAAGAGTTAGTCTTGAGCAGAGCCATTATTTCTTTCTGCGTTTTTGCTGTTGCTGCTGTTGCTTAGCCATATCTTCCAGCCTTTTCTGCCAGCCTGATTTCTTAACTGGTTTTTTCTTGTTCTCTTCAATCTTATGCCTGATTTTGTCTTCATCTATCATAAAGCGAAAAGCAAACATTTGCGCGAAAGTAATAACGTTGGCAAGGAAATAATAATAGCTCAGGCCTGAAGCAAAGCTGTTAAAAACAAATAGTAACATTACCGGCATGAAATACATCATGGTTTTCATGCCTGGCATTTGGTTACCTGTGCTCATCATCTGGCTGTTCATATGGGTATAAATAACGGTTGAAACAGCCATGAGCAATGTAAAGAGACTCACATGATCGCCATAAAAAGGAATTGTAAACGGCAAATCGATAATAGAATCGTAAGAAGACAGGTCATCGGCCCATAAAAAACCTTCTTGTCTTAATTCAAAAGAAGCGGGGAAGAACCTGAACATAGCGATCAATATAGGAAACTGCAGAAGCATAGGCACACAACCAGCCATGGGATTAACCCCTGCTTTTTTGTATAATGCCATTTGCGCCTGTTGCTTTTTCATGGCATCTTCTTTTTTCGGAAATTTTTGGCTCAGTTCTTCAATTTCCGGTTTTAACACCCTCATCCTGGCTTGCGACTGATACGTTTTGTAAGCAATAGGGAATAAAACGAACTTGAGCATCAAAGTTAGAATAAGGATAATGATTCCGTAATTCAGGTTAAAACTATCGAGGTAATTGAATACCGGGATAACAGCATATCGGTTGATCCAGCCAAAAAGAGCCCAGCCCAGGGGTATTTGTTCTTCCAGTGCCAGGTCATATGATTTTAATGTATTGAAATGGTTGGGCCCGAAATACAGGTGCATGGGAATATTATTATTTTCCCTGCTGTTGTAAGGAATATCAATAGTGGCCGTCATTCTCTTCAGCAGATTTTCATTGGTTTCTTCATATGACTGGGTACTAACCACGGCACTGCTGAAATTATTATCTGCAATTAAAACACTTGAAAAAAACTGTTGCTTGAAGGATATCCATCTTAAGCTGGTAGTGATATTCTCTGTTGCATCCCGCGTTTCTCTTAGTTTCTCCACTTCATCATTAAGAAATTTGTAATGGATCGTGGTAACGTTCATTTCATTCTTGCGGCTTTTCTCCAATCGATGTAAATCCATTTCCCAATCCAGATTCAGGTAACTGATATTGGTAGCAATTACATCGTTCATGCCTACAGTATTAATATTAAAATCGATCATGTAATCGTCCGATTTCAAAGTATAGGCATATTCCAGATATTTTGGATTATCATCGGTGTGGTTATCAGAATAAAGCCTCATGGAAAATGTGAGACCCCCGTCGGGTGAAACCATGATATTGGCCTGGTCGGTCGGAGTAACTTCATTTAAGATTGGAACGAAATAAAGTTGGTTTGTTGATATTAGCCTGTTGGCTGAATAAAACTGCAGGTTAAAAACATTGTTATCACCGGTAATCAGTTCCAAAGGACGTTGATCCCATGTTTTATGCTTTTTAAGCTCAACCGATGTTAAAAATCCGCCTTTATTTGAAAAAGTTAGTTTCAATAATTCATTTTCAACAGTATAAAATTCTTCTTCTCCTGTTGCAGAGCCTGCAAAGTATCCCATACGGTCCTTCAGTACATCTTGCCTCAGAGAGTCATCTTCTATTGCAGCTATTTCTTCTTTTTCAGTGGCAATGGTTTCTTCGGCCATGGCGGCTGCGGCTTCTCTGGCTTTTTGTTCTTCGGCCCTCACTGCTGCTATACTGTCACTTTGTCTTTGTGCCTCAAGCTTTTCCTCTTCGCTGGGTGCATTGAGTATACTAAATCCGATTAATATAACAAATATCAGGAGCAGACCAATAATATTATCTCTGTTCATTATAAATGATAATTATGATGGGTTAGAAATTTCATGAAGTAAATTGATAGTACCGGCCAACCGCCCGGAAAATAATCCTGCAAAAGTACAAAATGTTCATCAATTAGTTTTTGCTGTTATTGAATTCGTTGGCAGCCTTAACAAAGTTTACAAATAATGGATGTGGGCTGGCCACGGTACTTCTGTACTCGGGATGAAACTGTACTCCTATGAACCAAGGATGATCAGGAATCTCCATTATTTCAACAAGGTTGGTATCAGGGTTTTTCCCGGAAGAGATCATACCATTTTTCTCAAAGATTTCAAGATATTTATTGTTGAATTCATAACGATGGCGGTGTCGTTCAGATATTTTCTCTTCTCCGTAAATCTCATATGCTTTGGTTCCTTTTTTAAGATTACAGGCATAAGCTCCCAACCTCATGGTTCCTCCTTTGAGGGTTATTTTTTTCTGTTCTTCCATAATATCAATAACCGGATGAGGTGTTTCGGGCAGCATTTCTGTTGAATGAGCCTTGTTAAGTGAAAGTACATTCCGTGCAAATTCAATGGTTGCGCATTGCATTCCCAAACATATACCCAGGAAGGGTATCCGTCTTGTTCTTGCAAAGGAAATAGCAGTTATCTTTCCTTCAATACCTCTTTCACCGAAGCCCGGTGCAACAATTATACCTGTAACTCCTGCCAGGAGATTCTCAATGTTTCCATTTTCAATGTGTTCTGAATGGATCATTTTCAGATCAACTTTACACCTGTTAGAAGTTCCGGCATGTATAAGGGATTCAATAATGGATTTGTAAGCATCCATGAGCTCAACATACTTACCGACCAGAGCAATTCTAACGGTTTTTTCCGGGTTCTGCAATCTTTCAATAAATTCTTCCCATTTCTGAAGTTCAGGAAGACAGTTGGCAGACATCTTCGTTTTTTTCAATACCTGAAGATCAAGCTTTTCTTCACGCATTAATAGCGGAACACGATAAATACTATCGGTATCAATTGATTCAATAACTGCAGCCGGACTTACATTACAGAAAAGTGCAATTTTGTTTTTAATGCCTTCATTCAGGGGTTTTTCAGTGCGACAAACCAAAATATCGGGCTGCACACCATATTCCTGCATAGTTTTTACAGAGTGCTGTGTGGGCTTGGTTTTTAGTTCTTTTGCTGCGGATAGGTAAGGTACAAGAGTGAGATGAACCACAACACAACGGTTTCCTAATTGCCAGCGAAGTTGCCTTATGGCTTCCACGTAGGGTAGTGATTCAATATCGCCAACCGTACCACCAATTTCTGTTATTACAAAATCATATTTTTTATCTTCTCCAAGAAGCTGAATACAA
>JBHEOF010000004.1:0-16053 GCA_046261715.1 Bacteroidales bacterium | reverse complement strand
ATACAATGCTTTATTTCATCGGTTATGTGGGGAATTACCTGAACGGTTTCTCCCAAATAATCTCCCCGGCGTTCTTTTTCAATAACCGACTGGTAGATTTTTCCTGTGGTTACATTATTCGCCTGTGATGTAGGCACATTAAGAAATCTTTCGTAATGCCCCAGGTCAAGATCGGTTTCAGCACCATCTTCTGTAACATAGCATTCACCGTGTTCATAAGGATTCAGGGTGCCTGGATCGATATTGATATAAGGATCAAGTTTTTGAATGGTGGCAGTATAGCCTCTTGCCTGAAGTAATTTGGCTAATGATGCGGAAATAATGCCTTTTCCCAATGATGATGTTACACCTCCCGTTACAAAAATGTACTTGGTGGCAGACTTAACCGTTGACATGGCTCAAGATTTCTATTATAAGGTTTAATGTTTTTCCGCATGCGAAAGTAAGAAAAGATTACCAAACAGGGATAAAAATTACCTTATAATTTATTTATCTGCACCGTGGTGCTATGAATATTGTTTAAGAAGATGAACATATATGAATTAAAAAAGGGCACAAGGCCCTTAAATATTTTTATTTTTTCTTTTCCCGTTCTTTTTCAATCTTCCTTTCGATAATTTCATCCTTGGGGCCGGTATATTTTGTTTTAAGGTCAGGTTCTACCTTCTCTTCCATATTTTTTTCCTTTAATGTTTTTCTCCTTTCAGCAATGGGAGTCTTTCCATCATTATCAAATTCTGTTTCTTCTATCATCACATCTTTTACAGTTTCTTTTTCACCGGGCCAGAAGCCACAGCCTCCGGCTCTTTTTATAAAGTAATAACCCAGTGAAAGAGCAATTATAATAGCGGCTATACCTAATATTTCGAGTGCGGAATATTTATCAAAATCAAGCAAAATAACTTTACGGGCAACAGCAATAAGTGCTACCAGCATAACAACTTCAACATGAATAGCGTGTTTCTTGAAATATACTTTTATGGTGTCCAGTAACTCTATTCCAATTAGTACCAAAAGAAACACCCCAAATAAATCCATAAGCACTTCAAGGTCAAGAATAAAAACATTTGACTCAATAATGTTTTTAAAAACCATGTATCCCAACTGTATGGTTGCTATTACCAATAATAGAGTCATAAGCCCGATAAGGGTTTTTATAATATATCTCTCAATAACTTTTACAGTCTTGTTGAGGAGTGCTGTACTTTTGCTTTCTTCCATTTTATGATTATTTTATAATGGTCATTAAATTTTTTATTTGCTTGTATGTGAATGTGTATTTACTTAATAACAGATAAAATCATTTCAATGAATTTCTGTCGTTTTTAAATAAAAAAAGCCGGGTTATTTACCCGGCTTTTATAATCCATAATACTATAAAATTTATACCGGTAATTCCTCATCAATTTCTTTTTCAACCTTGCGAATCTGATTTAGCAATTTGAGCATCTTTTCACGGTTTATTACTTCTCTGCTAAGGTTTTCAGATATATTGATTGTTTTTTCAATTTCTTCTTCAATGGGAAGTTCTTGTTTAACTGCTATTTCTATTGTTTCACCATTGATCAATTCAACCGGAATGTTCCGGGTAATAAAATTAAAGGAGTCTGCATATGCACCCATTCCTCCTAAAATTACTGCTGTAGTTAAAATGCTTTTTCTCATATCTATTATTTTTTTATGTATTTTTAGTTGTTTAATTATTTAAAGTATATTGTTAATCAGTAATTTGTATTTTTTGTATGCCTTATTTTTATTTAGACCAAATATAAATAATATTTTAGACATATCAAAGCCTAAAAATGAAAAAATTCTTTAATAATATTGTTTAATATATGTTTATATAAAATTAAACAAAATTACAATCAAGAACGTTAATTTTGAAATTTTGTTCAATTGTAAAATAAAAAGATAATAATTGATTGTATTGCAAGAAATCATATTTGACTTTGAACAAACATACATTAGATTTGATATTACTATTTGTTGAACAATAAAAAAGTGCTTCATGAATGTTTTAATAATATATAGTAATCACAATACAGGTAATTTTAACCATAAACTTCTTGATCGTGTAGTAAAAAAGTTCATTAACAAGGGCGATGAAGTAGTGGTCAGAGATTTGTACAATATGAATTTTGATCCTGTTTTAAGCCCCGGAGATTTTGAAATGATCGCTGCAGGTAATACACCTGATGATATTAAAAAAGAACAGGAACTTGTAAGCTGGTCTGATACTTTATTGTTTATCTATCCTGTGTGGTGGGGAGGAATGCCGGCCATTATGAAAGGGTATATTGACAGGATTTTTTCCTGGGGATTTGCTTATAAAAGTAACGGTAATGGTCCATATCCCTTGCTTACTGATAAAAAGGCTATTGTTATGAGTTCTTTTGGTCAATCACGTGCTGAATATGAACAGGGAATGTTTCAGGCTATGAACAGAGTAAATTCAGAAGGTGTATTTGGTTTTTGCGGTATTGAAGTTATACATCAGCTTTATTTTGCATCCATCCATTCCATAACAGATGAAACCAAAGAGGAGTATTTTAGTGAAGCTGAAAAATTAGTAGCAGGTTTAAAAACAGAAGATATCAGTACCAAAAATAAAATCAGCTCTTCATAACCGATTCCCGAGAGAAAATAAGTAACTTCATTTGATAATCCTGAATCTTACATGACCGAAAAGTATAAGGGTTTACGCAAAGCAACCTTACTAATCGCAAGTACTTTAACTGTTATGGCCGGTGCAATTGTAGCTCCGGCTTTGCCACAAATAAGCAAAGAATTTTCTGATGTTCCGGGTATCGATTTATTAAGCCGGCTTGTACTTACTTTGCCGGCTTTGTTTATGGGTATTCTCGCTCCACTTGCGGGTTACCTTACAGATAAGGCCGGAAGAAAAAAAGTACTTCTGTTTTCTTTGGTTTTATATGCTTTTGCAGGTACATCCGGACTTTATTTGAATAATCTTTACCATATCCTTGCAGGCAGAGCTATTCTTGGAATTGCTGTGGGGGCCTTAATTACATCGGTCATTACGCTTATTGGTGATTATTTTGAAGGAGAAGAAAGAAGTCGTTTTATGGGTTTACAGGCGGCTTTTGCCGGTATGGGTGGACTAATATTTATTTCACTTGGTGGGGTGCTGGCCGATATAAACTGGCGTATGCCATTTTCGTTGTATGTTGCTTCCTTTATAGTCTGGATAATGGCAGTTATTTCAGTCTATGAACCGTTTAAAGATAAAAATTCCAGGCCAGATCAAATAAAAGGGCAGAAGAGTACAGGAAAAAAAGTACAAATAACACCCATAATCTGGGCAGTATATGCAATTACTTTCTTTTCTGCCTTGATTTTTTATATGATTCCAACGCAAATGCCTTTCATGCTTAATGCTATGGAAGGTATTTCAAATACCAGGATTGGGTTTGCTATTGCTTTTGTAAATGTTGCATCTGTCAGCACGTCATTAAACTATAGCAAAGTAAAGAGAAGAATGAGTTATCCGGCAATTATGGCTTTGGTGTATCTCCTTGTTTTTACAGGGTTTATGATTATTAGCCAATCTGGTTCTTATGTTATGATGATTGTGGGGATTGTTTTTTCCGGATTGGGTTTTGGGTTGATGATGCCCAATATAAATCTCTGGTTGATTTCACTGGCTCCTTCAGCAATGCGTGGTCAGCTGGTAGGATATCTGAATATGTCACTTTTTCTGGGTATGTTTGGTTCCCCTATAGCTATACAACCATTATTAAGACTGGGGGATTTATATAATGTATTTTTTCTCCTGGCTATTCTGATATTTGTTCTGGGGATCTTTTTCCTGATATACAATAAACTAAAACAACAAATATTATAAGTTTATCTGTTAAATTCCAGCGCCATTCCCCTGTAGTTTTCCATGAATTTCCCCTTTTCAGAAACCAATTGCCCGTTTATGAAAGTATGGGTTGGGGTGGTGGTAAAGGTATATCCTTCAAAAGGCGACCAACCGCATTTGTAAAGAATATTTTCTCCGGAAACCTGATAATGCGTTGAAGGGTTCAGAATCACAAGGTCAGCATAGTAACCCTTACGGATAAAACCTCTGCGGGAAACATTGAAGCATATGGCAGGATTATGACACATCCATTGAACCAGTAATGGAAATGGCAACTTCCTTACTTTGAAGGCTTCAGCCATTACCTGCAAAGAATGCTGCACCAGGGGTCCGCCAGAAGGCGCCGATAGGTAGGGCTTTTTCTTCTCATCTAAAGTATGGGGTGCATGATCTGTGGCAACAACATCAAGTTTGCCTTCCAGCAGTGCCGACCAGAGCTGTTCTTTATCAGAATGTCCTTTTATTGCAGGATTCCATTTGATCATATTCTGCTTTTCATGGTAGTCATCATCTGAAAACCATAAATGGTGTACACACACCTCTCCTGTAATTTTTTTTTCTGACAGAGGTTTTGCATTGCTGAACAGTGAAGTTTCATCAGCAGTTGAAAGGTGAAGGACATGGAGCCGGGTATTGTGTTTGTGAGCCAGTTCAGTTGCTTTTTGCGATGACAATAAACAGGCTTCATGACTCCGGATAAGGGGATGGTGTTCGGGTTTTATGGCTTCACCGAATTTGTTTTTAAACTTTTGCAGGTTTGATTGTATGGTTGCTTCATCTTCGCAATGGGTGGCAACCAGTATTTTGGCATTCCGGAAGATTTTTTCAAGAGCTTCTGTATTGTCAACAAGCATATTTCCTGTTGATGAACCCATAAATACCTTTATTCCGCAAACTTTGTTTGGGTCAATTTTATCCAGTTCATCAAGATTATCGTTGGTTGCTCCCATGTAAAAGGAGTAATTCGCCATACTTTTTTCTGCACCCAGCCCGAATTTATTATCCAGTTCTTCTGCAGATGTGGTTTGTGGTATTGTATTGGGCATTTCCATAAATGATGTAATACCCCCGGCGACGGCTGCTTTTGACTCGGTAAATATTTCAGCTTTGTGTGTAAGTCCCGGTTCGCGAAAATGAACCTGGTCGTCAATAATGCCCGGCATCAGAATGGAAAACTCAGCATCAATAATTTTTACGTTACCAAACAGAGATGTGTCCGGATTACCCTCATAAACTTCTGAAATCAGTTTATCCTCAATGAGAACAGAACCGGTAAATATGCGACCTTCATTTACAATGGATGCATTAATGATAAGGGTTTTTGATGCCATGAAAAAAGATTTGAATTTTTTGATGAAGTTTAAATAATGCTGCCGGCATATTTCTGCACAGAGCCGAAGAGTCCGCGCATTCGTAATTCAATAACACCCCAGATGGCTTCTTTAAATATTCCTTTGGTCATTTTTGATGTGCCATGGGTTCGGTCGGTAAAGATGATTGAGATTTCCTTTATTTTAAATCCCAGTTTCCAGGTAATATATTTCATTTCAATCTGAAACGCATAACCGGTAAATTTTATTCTGTCCAGATTGATAGCTTCAAGTACTTTGCGTTTGTAGCATTTAAAACCGGCAGTAGTATCTCTTACCTTCATACGCGTGATGAATCGTACATAAGCTGAAGCATAATAGGACATAAGTACCCTGCCCATGGGCCAGTTGATCACGTTTACGCCATTGATATATCTTGAGCCTATTGCCAGGTCGCAGCCATCATGGGCGCATGCTTCATAGAGTTTAGTGAGATCTTCAGGGTTATGCGAAAAATCAGCATCCATCTCAAAAATATATGCATATTCTCTTTCGAGTGCCCATTTAAAGCCGTAAATATAAGCAGTACCCAAACCCAGTTTCCCTTTACGGGATTCTAAATAAAGACGTTTGGAAAATTCAGTGATGAGCCTCTTTACAATTTCTGCAGTTCCATCAGGTGAGTTATCATCAATTACAAGGATATGGAAAGTTTTTTCCAATGAAAAAATCTTTCTGATGATTCTCTCAATGTTTTCCTTCTCATTGTATGTAGGGATGATAATTATGCTGTCTGCCACGTAGCGCCGGGTTAAATAATGTAAAACCTGTTTCAAAAACCAAAAACCAATACTATTATTGGTAATTCAGATGCCTGCCCATCAGAAAGCCAAAATTAAGGTTTTGTTTTTAAAAACAGAAAAAAATAATAGATTATTGTGCCATATGCTTGTTATGTATTTTCTGGTTTATCAAATGTAATAAGGAATAATCATGGGTAGTATTTAATAGATATCTTCTGCAGTGCTATATTACTTCCTGTAATCGGAGAAGCAATTATTAATAAAAACAGTTAATCGCATAGCATTTATATTTGAACTTTTTGCCTTCATTAAGGTTAAAATTCACATAAACAAAGTATTGTAAAATTTAATGTCATAGTAACATAAATATTTATTGATTATGAAAAATATACTGATCATTGGTGCCGGTTCCGGTATCGGTCTTGAACTGGCTAAAAATTTAAGCGAAAATCATAAAATATACGCTCTAAGTCGCACCAGGGGAGAATTACCCCAGTCTGATAACATAAGTTTCGAGGAATTTGATGTTTTGAAGGATGATGTTCCGGCAGATTTTCTGCCCGAAAAACTTGACGGGCTCGTATATTGCCCCGGGAGTATAAATCTGAAACCTTTGCGTGGTTTAAAAGAGGCAGATATCATGGGAGAATTTCAGTTAAACGCCCTGGGTGGATTTAAGGTAGTGCAGGCCGTTTTATCAAAACTTAAAAAAGCAGAAGGTGCATCGGTAGTGTTTTTCAGCACCGTAGCTGTAAAGCAGGGCATGCCTTATCATACTTCAGTGGCAATGGCAAAAGGAGCTGTAGAAGGTATGACCCGTTCCATGGCGGCTGAACTTGCACCTGCCATTCGCGTAAATGCTATTGCCCCGTCATTGACAAATACGCCACTGGCATCAAGACTTTTAAGTACCGATGAAAGAAAAGAAGCATCCGCTCAAAGACATCCGCTGAAAAGAGTGGGCGAACCGGAAGACATTGCTGCTATGGCAGCCTTCTTACTTAGTGAAAATGCTTCATGGATAACAGGGCAGGTGATAGGAGTAGACGGAGGAATGGGCGCATTGAAAGTGTAAGGCATTTTTCGTAGCTTAACAGTAAAATGTATTACAGCTTTCATGCTATGAAAAAGAAAGTGAAATTCTTTGTGCCTGTTATTTTATTGATAATTTGGAGTTCCTGTATGAATCATAGAAAAGCCTCTCCGGTGCATATTGACCATTATGTAAATTTTAAAACAGATTATGTTACTTCCCGTAACGTTGACGTAATGCTGCCACCGGGTTATTTGAAAGATGAAAAAAAAAAGTATGATGTAATTTACATGCACGACGGACAAAATGTTTTTGATGCTGAAAAAGCTTATGCCGGAGTTGCCTGGGAAGTGGAGGAGGCTATGGCTAAGCTGCTCGAAAAATCAAAGATTCGTTCGGCAATTATTGTTGCCATCTGGAATTCTCCCCTTAGAATGAACGAATATATGCCTGCAAAACCCAAGGATTTGGTTCGTGAAAGAGCCGACCGTGAAGGATGGAAAGGTGAATTACTCTCTGATAACTACCTCAGGTTTATCGTTGAAGAACTTAAGCCATTTATTGACAGTACGTACAGTACATCGCCAAACCGCGGGAATACCTTTATCATGGGCTCAAGTATGGGTGGCCTTATCTCTCTTTACGCCCTTGCCGAATACCCCGAAGTGTTTGGTGGAGCAGCATGTGTTTCAACGCACTGGCCTGCCCTAAACGGTATATTTCTGGATTACGTTAAATCAAATCTGCCGGCATCCGGAAATCATAAATTGTATTTTGATTTTGGTACCGCAACACTGGATTCGTTGTATGAACCTTATCAGGAGAAAATAGATGAGATTTTAGCAGAGAAAGGTTACACAGAGGATAAAGACTGGATTACCCTTAAATTTGAAGGGGCTGATCATAGCGAAAAATCCTGGCAGGAAAGGGTACATATTCCCCTATCATTTTTGCTGCAGAAAGAATAGTTTTCAACAAAAATAAATTCTGTTCAATTACCGTTCAGAATTAACAAAGCGTGCATGAAGAATCAATTTCATGCGCGCTTTTTATTTATACTCATTTTAAATTACAGTCAAAAGTGTTAAACTTCTTAACAAAATCATTCCAAAATTTAAATATTGTTTATTTTCGTCCGTGATCATATGTTTTAAATTATTCTATGTATTGAGCTAAACTGTATAACAACTTTCTGATTCATATAAAAAAATTAACCAACCATCACTTCCCAAAAAAGCAACATTATGAAATCGTATGTTTTAAAAATTACCATTGTCTTATTTCTTGCTGTTATTGTTAATTCTGTTAGTGCACAGCGCGATCCTTTCAGGTACAACAAAATTGATGATGAATATATCGAAATGACACAGTATGAAAATGATACCACTGCCAAAGCTGTAATACTAGGTAATTATGGAGTTATTGAGATCAGGTATGGCAGAAATGGATTTGAAAGCCATTATATGCGCAGGATCAGGGTAAAGGTTCTTGATCAGGACGCAGCAGATATTGCCAATTACAGCTTGCCTCTATACAGCAGTGGTACAAGTCGTGAACGGCTAGCCAATCTAAAGGCCGCAATATACACTCCTGAAAACGGTAAGGTTATCCGTACCAAGTTTAAAAGACGCGATACGTATGAAGAAGAGATCAGTGATAACCTGAAATATGTAAATTTTACGCTTCCAAACGTAAAGGAAGGAACTGTATATGACCTGGAGTATACCATTGTTTCACCTTTTTTAGGCTCATTGCCAATATGGTATTTCCAGGATGTATACCCCACTGTATTGAGTGAATTACGATTATATATTCCTGAGTATTTTTATTACAAACCCATGATGGGTGGATACCTGGCCCTGGATGAGAGAAGTAACGACTCACGTCAACAAAAATTCAGGGTTGAGTGGGAAGAAGTTGGATTTATGAATAAAAGGACCAAACATTCAGCTAATATTGATTATATTGAAAACATTACGATTCTGAGGGTAAATAATGCTCCGGCATTTAAGACCGAACCTTTTATGAATTCCCGCGTCAATTATTTATCAAAAATTGAGCATGAGATTGTAAACTTCAGAATGCCGTATGGCCCGTCAACAGATTACAGCAGCACGTGGACCAAACTAAGCAAACAGCTTTTGGAATCCAATTCATTTGGGAAGGCACTGAACCGTTCTAATTTTTTACGTGACGAAGTAAGTAAAATCATGGAAACATATTCTGATCCTGCAGAAAGGATGGTTGCTGCCTTTTCTCTTATTCAGCAGGAGATGACATGGAATAACCGCAACGGAATTTATGCCACCCAGAGTTTACGTAAGGTATGGGATGATAAACAGGGCAATGCAGCTGATATCAATTTACTTTTGGTAGTGTTACTTCGTGACCTCGAAATTGACGCAGAACCTGTTATCCTGAGCACAAGATCGCATGGAATGGTGAATCCCACACAAATTATGCTTAGCAGTTTCAATTATGTGGTTGCCTGGGCAAAAGTGGGTGACGATGAATTTGTAATGGATGCAACTGAAAAATATACTCCGTTTTATTTGCTCCCCCCTAGGTGTATTAACGGTGAAGGCCGGCTGATATCCGAAACCCATGGACGGTGGGTTAGTCTCGAGGCCTATGCTGATAACACTATACATACCATTTCCAATATAACTGTAAAACCTAGCGGAAGTATACATGTTGATATGTCCCGACATAAGGTTAACTATATGCGCCTGGCAATGGATCAGGATTACAGAAGCTTTGACCGTGAAGAAGACTTCCTTGATGATTTTGAATCAGATCACCCCGGTATGGAGCTAATTGAATTTGAAATGCAAAACCGCTACGACTGGTCCGAACCGCTCATAACACACTACGAATATGAAATACCGGAAATTGATACGAGTCCGAAAGAAGTATTATATGTAAATGCAATGGGTATTGACCAGATGGATGTTAATCCTTTTCTTTCCGATGAAAGATTATTTCCGGTTGATTTTACTTACCCCACAAAAAGAACCTATGAAATAAATATCGATATTCCGGAAGGTTATACTGTTGAAGAACTTCCGAGAAATGTGCGTTTTAATATGCCCGGAAGGGGTGGCCGTTTTGTTTGCAATTATTCAGTAAATGATGACAATACCATTCAGGTGAATGTGGAGTATGAATTATCAAAAGCTCTTTATACAGGAGATGAATATCATAGGGTAAAAAACTTTTTCTCCAGAATGGTTGAGGAACAGGCACGTTTGATAGTATTGAAAAAGATTTCCTGATAAAATGACCGGTTATGAAAACTATTTTAAGTAAAATTATTATCCTGGTTGCTGTTTTAGTATTTTCAGGAAACAACATCAATAAAGTCAGGGCTGAATTTGCATCCGGTAAAATACCGGCTGAGCTGCTTGTAGATGCAAACAGTGTGTATCGTATCAATAATATGACCATAGAGTTTGACGGACCCGGCGGTTACACCATGAAACGTGAAATAGCTGTTACCATTCTCAATGAAAATGGAAAAGGTTCGGATGTGCTGGTAATTCATTATGATGACAATTCCAAAGCCCGGTTTAACAATGGTGAAATATTCGATAGCAAAGGCAACAGCATTACCCGTATAAAAAAGCGCGATCTTACCGACCGGAGTAATATTTCCGGTTTCTCTCTTTATGAAGATAACCGGGTAATATTATATATTCCCCGCATTTCTTCATATCCCTATACGGTTCATTATGAGTATGAAGTTTCTTACAGCCGGGGTATGTATTATGCTACGGGTTTTTCTCCCGTACCATCATTTGACCAAAGTACCGAAAGTGCTGAGCTAAAGATATCATGGCCGCAGGAAATGGAGATGTATTATCGTGAATTCAACATGAATGATACAGGAAAACCATCCCAATCAAAGAACTTGAAACATTTAACCTGGGATTTTGATAAGGTCAAAGCTCAGAGAAGGGAATATCGTTCTTTGGCATCAAGGTTTATATTGCCTTACATTATGTTTGCACCGGAAAAATTCGAATACGACGGATATGCCGGTAGTAATAAATCATGGGAGGAATTCGGTAAGTGGGTGTGGTCGTTGAACGATGGAAGAGATCAGCTTCCACAGGAGAGAATTGATTATTTAAATGATTTGGTTAATGATTTGGACAATGACCGCGAAATGGTAAAGGCCATTTATGAATTTATGCAGTCACGAACCCGTTATGTCAATATTGCACTGGGAATAGGAGGTATGCAACCCTTTGATGCTGCAACAGTCGACCGCACGGGTTACGGCGATTGCAAAGCTTTATCTAACTACATGAAGGCTATGTTAAAAGCTGTAGGAATACAGTCGAACTACACCCTGGTAAGAGCTGGAGCAGCTAAATATAATCTTGTTGAAGATTTTCCCACCAGTCAGTTCAACCATGTAATCCTGTCTGTACCCCTTGGGAATGATACCATCTGGCTGGAATGTACCAGCCAGCAAATGCCATTTAATCATTTGGGAGATTTTACAGATGACCGGCCTGTTCTGGTGATACGGGAAGATGGAGGACATCTGGTTAAAACACCCGCTTATGCCAGAGAAGAAAATATCAATACATCTCATACGGTAATTGAACTCGACAGACAAGGGCATGGTACCGGGAAGATGCGACTGGATTATGGGGGAATTTATTTTGTGGATTATTTTGGCGCTTTGCGTCTTAGTGAAGCAGATCAGCAAAAATGGCTGTACAATAATTTTAAGTTCTCCGATTATTCTATCAATAATCATTCAATAGCTGAACAAACCGAACCGGGTCCTGTTGCCACAATAGAAATGGATTTCTCATTGAGATCTTTTGCCAGTGTGAGCGGTGAAAGGATGTTTGTTCCGCTTAACCTTGTGTCATCAGCAAGATCAACCCCACCGAGAGTAAGAAACAGACAAACGCCCTTCGTTTTGTCCTTTGATAAAGTGGAAAGGGATACCCTTATTATTAAAATTCCGGAAGGGTTTGAACTGGAGTCTTCCTTGAACGAGTTTTCACTGGAATCGGAATTCGGAAAGTTCAGTACAGAGTTTATTGTAAGAGAGAACGAGATCTGGTATATCCGGAATCTGGAAACCATGAAAGGAACATTTCCGGCAGAAAAATACCAGGAGTTTTTCCGGTTTTATCAGGGAATAACCCGTGCCGATAGCCAGAGTCTGACCTTTTTAAAAGGAAGCAGATTTTAGGATCTGTAAACTTTGTATCAGGTTATCAGGTTTATTCTTTTTCCCGGATATATTGAAAGTAAATGGAATTTTCTTCCAATATTCTTAAGAATCCCCATTACAGGGGATTTTTTATAGCAATACTATGCCTAATTTTGCGTAAATTTAAGTGATATGAAAGACATCATTATTTCAGGCAAGATGAAAATGGCCGATATCATTACCCGTGATAAGCGTGCCCTTGTTTTAATGCCCCGCTTTGGAATAGAACTGGGCTTCGGCGATCAAACCGTTAAGGATATATGTGAACAAAAAGCAATCAATACAGATTTTTTCCTGCTAATGGTAAATGTTTTTTTAAATCCAAATTACTTTCCTGACCGAAAGCTAAAAAATGTGGATGTGGATATGCTTCTGTTTTACCTGGAAAATTCGCACAAATACTATCTCGATGAGAAAATCCCTTACCTGGAAAGTCTTATTGAAGAATTCAAAAAAAAGGTAACTCATCCGGCAACAGGGCAACTGGATAAATTTTTCAGGCAATATATTGAAGAGGTAAAAGACCACCTTGCTTATGAAGATCATACCGCCTTTCCCTATGTAGCCAAATTGTCAGAACAGATCAAAAACCAGGATCTGAATATCAGAGATATTGATTACCATATCGGAGTTTTTGAAGAAAGGCACGACAATATTGAAGAAAAGCTTAGCGATCTCAAAAGTTTACTCATTAAATATTTTCCTCCGTCAGATGACCGTTATCTGCGTATTCGCCTGCTTAATGAGCTGATGGATTTTGAAGATGATCTGATCAACCATGCAAGGATTGAAGACAAGGTTCTTATTCCTATTGTTGAACAACTTGAACAAAAATTTTCTGAACCAAAACATGGGTAAGAGCTTAACTATAGCAGAACAATCAGAGATCATCCGAAAGGGCCTGGTTTATATTGCAGAGGCAATCGGGCTTTTCGGAGCCATCAGGGAAGTTGCGTGTGCTTCGGCATTGAATGATCATATTGAGCGTTTTCAGCCTGATGTGCTTGTCATCAATCCCGGTATGGTAAGTATTGAAAGCCTGGAGGCCCTGAAAGAACTCAATGATGGGAACATGAAAATAGCGGCTGTGGTATATGCTCTTTTTGATGATGAACTCATAAGCCGTTTTGATGAAGTGATCATGGTGGGTGATACACGAACCAAAATTCAAAAAAAGATCCATTCATTAATTGATAAAACTCCTTCGAAGAAACAAAAAAAACCGGAAGATGCCTTGTCAAACCGTGAACTTGATGTGCTTAAACTCCTGGTGAAAGGTATGAGTAACAAAGAAATATCCGATAAGCTTTTCATATCAACACATACTGTAATATCACACCGGAAAAATATTACCCAGAAACTGAATATCAAATCGGTTGCCGGCCTTACAGTTTATGCCATACTTAATGAGCTTATTTCTATGGAAGAAGTACAATAAGGTTATTCATTCATAAAAATTTTTACAAAGCCCCGAAAATCTCTTCCCAATTCAATAAATATTTTTAGTTTTGCATCATTCAAATTATTAACACAAACAAAATAAATCATTTATGAGCCTTACCGGAGGTTTTCCTGTATGTTTTATTTTATTCCCGTCAGATATTCCTGACAAGTTTTTCATGTGATGTAAAATTGGGAAACCTCCCCGATTTTTTCCCTTCCAAACTATTTCTATAAAATATTATTCGACAGATTAAAGATTTTGCTTTTGCAGGATTTTTAATCCGGGATACCAAAAACTTTTTAAAAATAAGTATAATGAAAAAATTATCTGTAATTGCCTTCGGTGGCAATGCTTTACTGAGAGGCGACCAGGCAGGAACGATTGATGAACAGGAACAGAACGTATATGATACCTGTCAGTACCTGGTGGGTTTGATAAAAAAAGGTTACGACATTGTAATAGGTCATGGCAACGGGCCGCAGGTAGGAAATGTACTTCTTCAGCACGAAGCCGGTAATAAAATATTCGGGCTTCCCAAGCAACCCATTGATTTTTGCGTGGCTGAAACGCAGGGCTCCATAGGTTTTATGATTGAACAGCAAATGCGGAACGTGCTTGCCGAACATGGCATCGACCGCAATATTGTTACCCTTGTAACGCAGGTGGTAGTTGATAAAAATGATCCTGCTTTCCAGAACCCGACCAAACCTGTAGGTCCGTTTTATTCAAAAGAAGAGGCCGATCAGCTTAAAGGGGAAAAAAGCTGGGTTTTCCACGAAGACCCACGCAAGCGGGGCTGGAGAAGGGTAGTAGCATCACCCAGACCTTTTGAGATCCCCAACTGGACAGCTGTGGAGAAACTGGCTCGTGAAGGTAACATAGTGATCACGGTTGGCGGCGGCGGAATACCTGCCTATATTGATGAAAAAGGTAAAATGGTAGGTATTGATGCAGTTATTGACAAAGATCTTGCATCATCTTTATTAGCCAATAAAATCAAGGCGGATGAATTTTTCATCCTTACTGATGTACCAAATGTGTACATCAACTTCCATAAGCCTGATGAGCAGAAACTGGAAAGAGTTTCTATACCCGATATTAAGAAACATCTTGCAGATGGTCAGTTTACCGAAGGTAGTATGGCTCCCAAAGTAAGGGCTTGTATCGAGTTTGTGGAAGGTGGCGGTAAAGAAGCCATTATTACCGAAGCCGCAGAGCTTCAAAATGAAAAAGCAGGAACGGTGATTTTTGGGTAAATAGTGGTTAGTGAATAGTGATTAACCCAATAACTCAAAATCAAAATAATATAAATAAATTTCAAACCTTAAAATATAATTAGCTATGGCATTTAATCTTAGAAACAGAAGTTTTGTGAAACTGCTGGATTTTACTCCGCAGGAAATCAAGTTTTTGCTCAATCTTTCACTGGATCTGAAAAAAGCCAAATATGGTGGATATGAGCAACCCAGACTCAATGGAAAAAATATCGCACTTATCTTTGAAAAAGACAGTACCCGCACACGCTGTGCCTTTGAAGTTGCTGCTTTTGACCAGGGCGCAAGAGTAACTTATCTTGGTCCCACCGGCAGCCAGATCGGCAAAAAGGAATCTATGAAAGATACTGCCCGCGTTCTGGGTCGCATGTATGATGGTATTGAATATCGTGGATTTGGCCAAACCAAAGTTGAAGAACTGGCTAAATATTCAGGCGTTCCTGTGTGGAACGGTCTTACCAATGAATTTCACCCCACACAGATCCTTGCTGACTTCCTCACTATGATGGAACACAGCGATAAACCCCTGCACCAGGTAAAGTTCTGCTATTTGGGCGATGCAAGAAACAATATGGGGAACTCACTGCTGGTAGGTGCAGCCAAAATGGGAATGGATTTCCGCGCTGCTGCCCCAAAATCAGTTCAGCCCAGCGATGAACTGGTAGCTCAATGCCGCGAAATAGCAAAAGAAACAGGTGCAAAGATCACCATTACCGAAGATGTAGCGGAAGCCGTTAAAGATTGCGATTTTCTGTATACCGATGTTTGGGTATCCATGGGAGAGCCCGATCATGTATGGGAAGAGCGTATCAATATGCTGAAGCCCTACCAGGTGAATATGGATGTGATACAAAAAACAGGAAACCCGAAGGTGAAATTCCTGCACTGTCTGCCTGCATTCCACAACCGCGAAACCACTATTGGTGAAGATATTTACCAGAAGTTTGGTCTTGACGGAATGGAAGTAGTGGAAGATGTTTTTGAGTCAGAACACTCTGTGGTATTTGATCAGGCTGAAAACCGCCTGCATACCATTAAAGCTGTTATGGTAGCTACTTTGGGAG
>JBHEOF010000039.1:29610-29926 GCA_046261715.1 Bacteroidales bacterium | reverse complement strand
GTTACATCTCCTATAGCAACATTCATACGGGGAGTGTTAAATGCCAGTCGGGTTCTGCTATACTTAAATATCTCATTTACGGGTCCTGATCCGTATCGGTAAAAGATATAGTTGATATCTCTTTTTCGGGGGAGTAAAATATTTCCCCTGACACCGCCTGCCAGGATGGTAGGTTGCTCACTTAAAAGATTCTGCACTGCAAGTTCAGCAATCAGGATCTTTTCCGATTCCGGAATTGGAAACGTAAACTGATTGTCGAGAATACTAAACCAGAAAGATGTACTGAATGATCTTTCTTCGGTGTAGCCAGTCATGT
>JBHEOF010000039.1:0-29474 GCA_046261715.1 Bacteroidales bacterium | reverse complement strand
CGATATAAGCTACCATTAACCAGGTTGTGGTTTTCTACCATGCTTACAGGCAAAGAAATAGTGGTGTCGCTTCTTGCCGGCACCACCAAATCCATATTGAAAAGGTTTTCTCTTTCATTTTCAATGGCAATATTTCCTGTTGACCTAAAGCTTAGATATACCAGCTCATTTATATTTCCTCTGTTGTTTAAATGAAAAACAAGTTCACTTTTACCAGTTTGCTGGTCAAAGTAACCTACACGTGTAAGTGGGCGGAAATAAAAATCAGAATTTCTGGGGATTTTTATAAAACAATAAGCATTGGTAAGAGTTTCGCCTGATCGACGGTTTACTGCTGCAATAACAGAGTAACCAATTTCTCCCTCCACCATTTTAGAAGGAGCGGCCCGCATAGGTATGATTACCGAGTCGCCGGGTTCAATAAGAAAGTTACGATTCTCCAGGGCCATAAGAGACCATCCGGTTGGCACATTGATTTCAACTGTAACTTCCTCAGTTCGTTCACCCTGATTTTCAACAATAAGAACATTAAAAAATGTTGATTCAGGCTCAATGATCAGGTTCTCCTGTTTGAAATGTGCAGTAATAAAGGGTGTTGATTGATCGAATCCATTGAAGTCCTGGGCGTTGGATTCAAAAACACATGAAATCAAAACCAGCAGAAAAATCGTATATGGTAAAAAAAATTTCATGTGGTTTTGTATCCCGTTTAATCAGATTTTATATCAAAATATATCTGCACAAAATAATAGTCAGGGTCTTCTCCCAGTAAAATATTACCCGGGTCTGTCCCAATATTGTAATTTATTAGTATTTCAAATTCTCCTGAACCCAAACCTGTTGCTAAGGTTTGCGGGCCGTTACTCAGCTGATTGATGGGGAAATAATCCAGCGTTGTTGCTGCAGGATTATTGGCAATGGCAGTTATAGAAATATAGCCAAGGTCGAGGTCATTACCATAGTCTCCTTCCAGGGTCGGATCGCTGGCCAATACTTCAAGTCTCCAGCTTTCCGCTGCACCCAGATCTTCAATCAATATTGAGAAACGGGTCCAGTTATTAAGTTCCATACCTTCTTTATACTTATTGAGTGAGTTGATATGAAAAGGTACAGAGCCCCCACTTTCTAACCTGATAGTTCCCGTGGGTTGGGCGATTACATTTATCTGGCAGAAAATGAGCAAACAAAAAGTCAAAAAAAACAATTTACCATGCTTTGGCATTGAGCTGTTCTTTGTAACATTACTTAAGTCCGGGAAGAAAGCAAAAGATAATTCTCAGGTGTCCCCGGCACCCGAGAATTATATAGAAGAATGTGTCATTAATTTGCAGGCTGCAGCACCAGAAATACATTGGTTGCATAACGGTCGGCAGCAATTGCCTGCTCAAGTATGCTTTGTCCGTTCATGGTACCTTCACCTGTTCCACAACGCCAGTTGATGGTAAAATTGTTGGCAATAATATCTCCGGCATTGGAAACCGATCCATTGTAGCCAACCAGCACAGTTGCAGGGTCAGCAGTAAGTGGAAAGGGGTTTCCCGGATCGTTTGATGCAAAGTTAAGGTCGTCACCAATGGTACCCTCACTTATTATGTGATAGCCAATATTGTCAAGGGTCATAGTATTGGCAAAGTTACCGGCGCCGCCATCTTCAATGATATCTGTACCTACAAGGGTAGCATTTTCAGAATACATTAATACTTCCCAGTTTACAGAGGATGCAACGTTAAACTTTGTTTGATAAGCCGCACTGGTTGCAATACCATTCTGGTAGTCATCAAGTGTATTGAAATTGAATTCAATATTACCACCAGATGTAACATTCAACCTAAGAATTGAATTAAGTGTTACGGCCACAGGGATAACTGCCCTGTCGTCAATCTGAGCAAAACTTGTTCCGGCATAAAGGATAAGTCCTGCGAGTAAAAATGTTAGTTTTTTCATAGTAGGTGTGATTTAAATAGTTTGGTTAAACAAAAGGTGTTAAATTATCGATTTATAAACATTTTTCGTTGTCAAATATAAAACTAAAATAGAAACCTATGATAAAAAAAAGACGAAATTTTGAAAAACAGGTAAATTGTACATTCTAATACAGTGGAAATCACCTGCTATCATCCTAATTTGAAACCAATGACCAACACATCATCAATTTGATCTTCTTCTCCTTTCCATTCTTTAAATGTATGTTCAAGTATTTCTTTTTGTTCTGTCATAGGTTTTGAGTGAATCTGAAATACCAATTCCTTGAAATTTTTCAGCAGGAATTTTCTGCCTCTATCTCCGCCAAACTGGTCAGCAAAACCATCAGTGAGGATATAAAAACAGGTCGGTTTGTCCACTTTTATCAGATGGGGTGTATATTTCCGGTCCAGGTTCTTTTTCTGTGTACCCCCAATGGCGAGCCTGTCGCCTTTAATAATATTCAATTTATTGTCTTGTATATAAACAACCGGGTTATTAGCACCCGCAAATTCAACTGTTCTGCTTTTTTTGTTGATAACGCACAGTGCTATATCCATACCATCCTGGTTATTCCCTTCTTCTTGCTTCAAAGTTCTTCTTACTCCTTTGTTGAGTTTCTCAAGTATCCTGTCGGGATGTGATGTTCCTGTGGTTGTTATGGAATCAAGCAGATTATAACCGATCATAGACATAAATGCACCCGGTACACCATGACCTGTGCAGTCAACAGCTGATATGATAAATTTATCCCCTTTGATGGGTAAAAATCCGCCGTTCTCTTCAGGAGTTATTACCTGTTTTTGTTCAGTATCGGTTAAATCCCTCAAATGAGCTGTTTGGTTGTTTGTCATCTCCCTGAACCAGTAAAAATCACCACTGACTATGTCGACCGGTTTAAAGAAGATAAACGATTCAGGAAGGAATTGATTTAAATTTTCCTTCGGTGGGAATAAAGCTCTTTGAATTTCTCTTGCATAACTAATACTTTGTGTAATCCGGTAATTTTGTTCTTCGATCTTTACAAATGCACCCTGTAATTTTTCCTGCGCCGATTGTATTTGATGATTTTTTGTTTCAAGCTGTTCGTTGGCTTTCTTTTTGGTTTTGTATCCTCTATAAATAATCACAGCCAGAAAAAGAAAAAGCAATAATCCTCCTGCTGTTGAATAAATAATAAGCTGCTGGAAATTTTGTACCGCTCTTCGTCTTTCTATCTCTGTCTGTGCTAATTCTCTCTCCTGTTCTATACGTTCAATTTCACGCGTCTGACTTTCGGCTCTTAACCTGGCTAGTTCCAGTGAATCTTCTCTTACCTGCACAATTCTTTTTATTGAATCTTGTTCAAGTTGAAACTGCAGTTCATTGATGATGATCTGTTCCCGACTCTGTTCAGCTTCTTTCTGCGATACTCTGGCTTCTACCTGGCTTTGAATATTGCTTTCTTCATATTGGCCCCGCATATCCTGGCGTGCAAGATATTCTCTTATGTCATTATACTTCCTGCGGTATTCTTCACCCTGTCTTACATTGCCAATACTTATATAACTGTTTGATAGTTGATTATACACATGAGGTAATATGGTTTCATATTTGAGTTTAAGAGCTATATCCAGAGCTTCCTCAAGTAAACTGATGGCTTCCCTGTGCTCACTCATTAAGCTTTTTACCTGTGCCAGATCTACCAGAGCAGATGTTATTCCCTGTTGATCATCAAGCTGCCTGCGAACATCCAGTTGCCTTGTAAATGCGCGATTTGCTCCATTAATATCTTCAAGTTCAAGTTGAATGAGCCCAATTATACTGTACACCCTATGCAGGTTTTCCAAATCATCAATTTGCTGGTAATAGCGTGCAGTGCGTTCAAATGATTCAATTGCTTTGTCAGGTCTTCCGTTTTCCCAGTAAATATAACTGATCTGATTCATTGAAGCTATTGCAGCACTTATATCATTTCGGTTAATATGATAGGTTGCAAGTTCCTCAAGTCGCTCAATTCTTTCCTTGTTTGCCTGGCTAAGAGTTCGTAATTGCTGGGCAAAAGTATTATTCTGGAGAAGAATAAAGAAAAGAAGTAAAATTAAAACATAAAGTCGATTCATATTTAGTATGGAACAATGATTCATCAAAATGAAATATTATATTGTATTTGTCAATTAAAGAAATGATTCTCTTTTACAGCATATTGAATTAACGATAAATTTTGTCAAATATAAGTCATAATTTACACACCGGCATAAGCGTTTTACGTAATGTAGCTGAATATGTAATTTCTTCCAGGGTTTTATACATAATTTATATATTAGGGGTTACACGGTTTCTTTGCTTAGGTTTAATGAATAGCAAACATAATTACCATCATAGTAACAGTAAATATTTATAATAGTATCCCACAAAGAAATATACGAAACAACTTTTCGGGCAGTTAAAAATATGATTCATTAATTAATATCCGTGAAACTGGGATAATGTTATAAAATTTATTGTATATATTTGCCGGATACATCAAGAATTGTACAGAAAAACCCGCAAACCGTTACGCAATGAAGCAAAACTTAATTATCTTTTTGGCAGCCTTATTCCTTTTTGTATTGCCATTTGATTTAAAATCGCAGGAATTTGAAGTCGCTCCTGTCCGGCTGAATTTTAATATTGCTCCGGGCGAATCGCAGAATAAAACAGTTACTATAAAGAATCATGCAAATCGTAAGCAAACATTCAGCTTACGAATGCAGGATTATTTGATCGAGCGCGATGGCAGCATGGAATTGCTCCCGGCAGGTTCAACCCGAAACTCTATTTCCAACTGGGTTAACCTGAACCCAAGTTTTGTTGAGTTACAACCCAATGAGTCAGCAACTATTCAGGTAAATATTCAGGCACCTACTGAAAACTATTCCGCCAAATGGGGAATTCTGAGCTTTATTACCGCTGATGAACAAACGGCTTTTACTGCTGATATGGAACTTCAAACAGGGATCAGTCTTTCGGGCAGGATCGATATTTTCTTATTTTATAATCCTGCTACCGGTGAAGCGGGAAGGGTTGAGATAGGCAATCTCCAGGAAAACCCACGTTCAGATTCTGAAGACCGGGTTTTTACTGTAAATATTGATAATCCCGGTGAAAGAATAGTAAACTGCAAGGTTTTTCTCATAGCATCTGATCTCGAAACAGGTGAAGAGTATAAATTCAAAACCATTGATGTGGTTTCATATCCTCAAACAGCCAGGGTTGTAGAATTATTGTTGCCTCAAACACTACCGCCCGGCCGGTATGCTTTGGCTGCAATTCTTGATTATCCGGGAAGCACTTCTCTCAAAGGAGCACAAATAGTTATCAATGTGGATTAACTTTTTTGCAAATAGAATTTTCTCTTCGTTGAAATTACTTATCGCCGGCTTATTATTTAATGGCTGGCTGGTGATTTGTTCAGCCCAACCGGTTTCTGCCCAAATTCAAAAATTCCCGAAATATTATACTGACAATAATACCCTTATGGAAGAATTTCAAGGGTATGTTTCAGGTAATGATACCATAAAGCACGGAGCATATACTTTTTATTTTCCCAATGGTAAAAAAAGACAAAAGGGCCGGTTTTATAACAATAAGATACACGGCGAATGGCATATATTTTACGAAACAGGGGCATTGCACCAGATAATACATTTTTCAGAGAACCAGCGACACGGCAAATATTTTTCATATTACCCTGATGGTAATATTATGCAGGAGGGTGTTTATTCAAATGGTTTGATTCAGGGCGAATTTATTTCCTATTATCCTGATGGTATTATTGAAAGCAAGGTGAACTATTTGCAAGGTATTCAGCACGGAGAAAAAACTATCAATTATCCTGATGGTAAACCTTTTCAGATGATATCTATGAATATGGGTGCTGAAACCGGTCATTGGAAGCAATTTCATGAAAACGGTATTTTAAATTACAAGGGAAAGAAAATTAATGGTGATTTTGCCGATACTTTATGGGTTTATTACGAGAATGGCCAATTGCAAAGGAAGGGAGTGTATAAAGAAGGTGTGCTGGAAGGTCATTATCTTGCATGGTATGACAATGGCTCAATAATGATTGAAGCCTTTTACGAAAACGGACAGTTGCAGGGTGAGTATGTTGAATATTTTGAAAACGGAAACTGGGGTACCCGGGGAATGTATGTTGAAAACAAGAGAGAAGGAGTATGGATTTCAAGATATCCGGATAAGCGAAGATATACCGAAGGAAAATTTAAAAATAATATTTTCAGCGGAAGATGGGTAGTTTACCATGCTAACGGAAATATGAAGCAAAAGGGCGATTATCGTGGGGGAAAACCTTCAGGTCAATGGTATTTTTTCAGAGAAAATGGTTCTCTTGAAAAGACAGGTAAATATGTAAATGGTCTTGAGCAGGATATTTGGGGGTTTTTTGAAGATTCAGAAGAAAACCTGCCGCAAACATATTCCTTTTTCGTAAATGGCAAGAGTCATGGCCCGGTATGGGATTTTTCAGGTGAAGGAATAAAAAAGAATTTTATTCATTCAGTTCAGAATCTACCTGATTATGGATATGGAATAAATGTGAATTCAGAATCTGTCATGGATTCAAAATCCTCGCCGGCTTCCATCATATCTTCATCATCTTCCTGGTAGTGCCATTCAAAAACAATTTTGCTATTGTTTTTTTCGGCAGTTTTTATAACATCAATCAGTTCAAGAATCAGTTTTGAAGAAGCGGTATTAAAATAGTCAAAAGAGAATTTGACATGCGTTGCAGGAGCAGGTTTTAATGCGTACCGGATTAACCATTGCTTAATGGGCTCATAAAAAACCCGGGGGTTTTCGGGTAAAGAACGGCCGGCAAATTTAATGGTCCCGTTTGTTGCATTAAATTCAATCTCAGGAGTTTCTGACGTTCCTTCCAACGTAACAAGTTCCTTGTCAGATATATCAGATATCTTCATGCTAAATTCTTTTAACCAATAAAAGTTTTTAAAATCTACCTTTACTTACACTTTTTAAAAAATACTGCGGTGCAAAGCTAAATAAAAAACCGTGAAAATGTATACAGGATATTATAGTTTTGTATTGAGGCAATTAAAACCTGTTTTTGAAAGTTCCTGATAATTCGGTTAAACAGAAAAATTTTATTCAATTTTTATAAAATAAAAAACAGGCAAAATAACGGGGTTTTATTGTGCGTGCAAGTAAGGTAACAAGGAGTATTTTTTTTATATTTACAAAGTTTTAATGCAGGTGCTTAAGTAAATAACACCTAAAAAATAAAATCATGAAGACCAAAGCACAAAAGATCCGTTTAGGTATATTTATCATGATCAGTTCTGTTTTGCTTTTACTGCTGGTAGGCTTTTTTACTGCCCGCCGGTTGTTTGAAAGAACAGATACTTATTATGTTGCTTACCGTGATGTTTCAGTTAGCGGACTGGAAACAGGAAGCCCTGTAAAGTATATGGGGATTAATGTGGGAAGTATTTCTGATATTTACATAGATCCTGATGATGTAAACCAGATAATAGTTGAACTTTCTTTAAAACAAGGAACACCCGTTAAGGAAGATGCAACTGCCGATATAATTGCAATAGGGATTACGGGCCTTAAAACCATTGAGATACGTGGGGGAAGTAACGAAGCTCCTTTTCTTGAAAAAGAACAGTATATTCAACAAGGAACTTCACTGGTAGATGATATTAGCGGAAGAGCCGAGGATATTGCTTTTAAAGTAGAAGAAGTTTTAAATAATCTGATTGAATTTTCAAAACCGGAAAACCTCGAGAAAATATCAGAAACAGTTGATCAGATTGCATTGTTAGCCGGCAATGCAAACCAATCCTTTGAACTTATTACAGAAGTGGTGGCAGAAAACAGGGAGGATGTAAGAATGTCTTTCAGCAAAACATCAACTATTGTGGAAAAGGTAGATTCAACTGCCGTTTCGCTTCAGGCTGCCATTGACAGATTCAATGTTATTATGCAAGGAGAAGCTATTGAAGATGTGCTTGGAAATCTCAGAGATGTGTCGGTTACCCTCAGAGAGTCAGGTCTGAAAGAACTGGTTGAAAACCTGGCAGCTACGGCAGCTCAAACCCAGGCATTACTCATAAAACTTGACACTGATATTGACAGAGGCTCGCAGGATCTTTCCGAAAATCTCATATTATTAAAACATACTCTTGAAAACCTGAATGAAACATCACGCCGGATCAGCAATGATCCGTCTATTCTCTTAAGGGGACAGAGGGCTAAGGATATTCCTGACAAGCGATTGCGCTAAATTTTAAATTTGACTTACCCATTAAAAATAACCAATCATGAAAATAAAAATTTTCCTGCTTATTATACTTATTGTTTCTTTGGTTGGCTGTCGCAGTAGCAAACCGGTTGCACCCACTTTTTACCTGATTGAATTTCCTTCTGATAAAGAAGTTGATGAAGAAACAAGTGTAACCTTGCCATTTTCACTCGAAATACTTGATGTAGATGTACATCCTGCTTTTGCCTCACGTCAGATCGCCTTACGCGAGAAAGAGTATGAAGTTCGCTATTACTCTCATCATGAGTGGGCTGTAAGACCTTCAGAAAGTTTAACAAGATACTTGTATGACTATTTTAAAAGGTCAGAAATTTTCAGATATACAGATACTCGTTTCTGGAATGTGCTTCCCGATTACAGGCTTAATGTAAAAGTTCATAAACTGGAAGTTATTGAAGATGAGAATGATTATCTTGCACACGTCCATGCTGATTTTGAGCTAATTATGGTTGAAGGAAATGTTGCAGTAGTGCAGCACGGGGTTAATAAAACCCGTTTACTTGAAAAAAGAAATCTCAATCTTTTTGCAGGTGCCATAAATGATATGTTTTTCGAAGAAGTTTTCTTCTTTAGCCGGAAAATTCTATATGAATTTTCGGCCGAATAAATAATTTTTTTGCGAATGGCAAACACACAAGATGCAAAATACATAGCTTCGGGAAAAGATTTTGTATATCGTTTTCAGGATAATACACTTTTTCTTTCCGAAAAACTCTTATTGCCGCAAACCATATGGTTTACCAAAAAGATTCCCAGGGAAATAAGGTCATTCAGGAAAACAAATGTAATTCTGAATCTGGATGAACTAAAGGATATTGACAGTGCCGGCGTGATGGCTCTTTTCCATCTTAAAGACAAACTCAGGAAAATTGGAATAAGTGCCAGGATTGAAGGGGGAAATCAGGCAATCCGGGAAAAAATTGAGTTTTTTTCTCCCGGTCATTTGACCGATCATGAGTTGCCAGAGAAAAAAGGATTCTTCGAAAGTACGGGAGACTCAGTGATTCATTTTTTTACTGATTATGTTTTTGGATTCATTTTACTTGCTGCTGATGTATTTTACTGGTCTGTTGCCGATATATTCCGCTCACGCTCCCGACGCGAAGGGGAGATTTCCAATCAGGCTGTATTGATTGGGGTAAATGCTGCCCTGATTGTTATTTTCATGTCTTTTGTTATTGGTTTGGTAATCGCCTTGCAATCATCGGGTCAGTTAAAAAATTTTGGTGCAAATATATATATCGTTGACCTTACCGTAATTTCTATGATGAGCCAGATGGGTCCATTGATTACCGCAATCCTGGTGGCAGGCAGGAGTGGTTCATCCATTGCTGCAGAAATAGCAACAATGAAAGTTACAGCAGAATTAAATGCACTGAAAACCATGGGGCTTAATCCTGTTCGGTTTGTAGTTGTACCAAAATTATATGCCTGCTTGCTTACTATGCCCTTTCTTATCATTCTTGCCAATGTTTTCGGGATCCTGGGTGGTGGAGTAGCTGCTTATATTTACCTTGATATTACCCCCGAAATATTCTTTAACAGGATGGGTTCGGTTATGCAAAATAAAGATCTGATCACTGCATTTGTGAAAAGCCAGGTATACGCCAGTTTAATAGTACTTACAGGCAGTTTCTTTGGTTTTAGTGTAGTCAGGGGCGCCGAAGGTGTGGGAAAAGTTACTACCAAAGCTGTTGTAGTGTCAATATCACTGGTTATTATAGCCGATAGTATACTCGGTCTTTTATTCTATTAATCTATGAATATGGATAAGGAAAAAGTTATTGTAGTAAACGGTCTGGCTGCATCTTTCGAAGATACAAAGGTTTTAACTGATGTATCTTTTAATGCATTTAAAGGTGATATAACAGTTGTGCTGGGTGCAAGTGGCTCGGGTAAATCAACTGTATTGAATCATTTGCTGGGTTTACTTCCTGTGGAGGAAGGATTTGTTTCGGTTTTGGGAAAAGATATTTCAAAAATTACAGAAGCTGAGCAACTCAATTTGTATCTGCAAATGGGAGTTTTTTACCAAAGCGGAGCTTTGTTAAATTCAATGACAGTAGGTGAAAATATAGCCTTACCATTGAAACAGCACAGCAACCTGCCCGATAGTCTGATCAATGAAATCGTATATATGAAGCTGGGTTTGGTAAATCTTCAGCAGGCATTTCATATGTTCCCTTCACAGTTAAGTGGCGGTATGCTCAAGCGCGCAGCGCTTGCCAGGGCAATTGTTATGGATCCGCCATTGCTTTTTTGCGATGAACCGGGCGCCGGTCTTGATCCTTTATCGCTGGCATCGCTTGACAAACTTATTTTAAATCTTCAGAAGCAGCTTGGTATTTCTGTTTTAATGGTTACACATGAAGTAACAAGCATCATGAGAATTGCTGACAGGATTGTGTTCCTTGAAGATGGCAAGGTAGCCTTTGAAGGTAGCCTGAAGCATGCGATTGAAACAGATGTTACCTCAGTGCGTGATTTCTTTTCTGTAATCAATGAAGCAGGCCGTTTTAAGGTATAGTTGAACCCTTTTGAGTTTATGAATCAAAGGTTTTTATACATCTTTTAAGGTGAAAGCTAGTAAAACGGCTATTGCCAGTAGAGTTGCGTAAAAAAGCAACATGATTTGCATACCGAAGAAAGTGGCAATAATACCGAACCCTGCAGCAATCAGGGTAAATATTCCTATCATAGTATTTGAAAGAGCCACATACAAAGACCGGTCTTTATCAGGTGCAAAGTCAACCAGATAGGTTTTCCGGCTTAAGCGCGCTCCGCCATGTGCCATTACCTGTATTAGTAGCAAAAAAGAAAACGTGTAGATATTTTTCAGATTACCGGCCCAAAATGGAAAACTGGCCATGACCAGTATATTTACAATACCCAATGCTGCCACAGCGATCATCATTTTACGACTTGAGCGGTCGCTGAACCTACCCCAGAAAGGACTGCTGATTATATTGGCAATACCTGCAGCAACTACAATAATACCCAGTGAAGATACCTCAGAGCCTACTTCCTGTCGTCCGATAATAATAAAGAATGGTTGAGCCAGTGGAATAGCCATAAGAAGTGCGCGGGTAAAGATAAAATTTCTGAGATTGATATCTTTCCTGAAAAAGCTCCAGGCGTCACTGAGTTCTTTCACCGGGGTTTTTCCACCTTCAGTTGCACCTTTTTCCTCTCTGATATTTGCAAATATAATAGCTGCCAATGCCCATAGAATAGAAGCAGTTATTATTAGTACGAAAAATACCCAAATGTTCTCATCAGATTTCACCACTGTATTAATCCATATTCCGGCAATCAGTGTAAGAACACCCCCTGCTGTAGCTCTCATGGCAAGCATTTGACCCCGTTTCCCTTTGGGAATGGTTTTGGCCACTACATCCTTAAATGCAAGGCTGGCAACTCCGCTGGCAATACTGAAAATACCCAGCAGCAACAGGATTAAAACTCCTGCAGTTATTCCTTCAGTGTTCAGTACTACGAAAGCCATGGCCACCAGTGATAGTGCCTGCACCAGCGCAGGTATTACCCAAAACCATTTTCTGCGAGCAAAGGCCCTGATCTTTGCCGAAACAAATAACTGGGGCAGCAGGGAACCCGCATCTTTTACAGGAACCAGCGCTCCTGCCAGTCCACCCGGAACTCCCAATGCACCAAAGATCCATGGGAGAGTGGTGCCGGGACTAACCAATTGCTCAGCAAGTTTTGTGCTTGCTCCATTCAATACATTTTTAAAGAAGTTCCCCGGGACTTCTTTACAGGCGTCATCGGATATGGCCTTGCATGAACGTTCTTCGCCTTCGTCGGTAATATAATCATAGATTTTATCAGCGTAATTACCAGCCATAATTATAGGTTTTTATTAATTATTTTCTGAATAACTTAAATAATGATTGTTACCAATTTATTCAGGACAAATAATCAGGTTTTTTTATAAAAAGTACCGCAACTAACCCCTGATTATTAAAACAGAGCGTAGGCTGCGGTAACTTTTACTGTTTCATATCGACTAAAATCAATTTATTTCTAATTCTGTAATATGAATTTTTAAATATACAAATCAATTGTGAAAAAATGCAAATTTTTTCTGTGGAAATGAGTTTGAACCATTAGCTAACTAATTCTGTTTATATTTTTTATGATTAAAACATGTCATATACCATTAGTAATTATTTTTATGGTTTTTATTGATAATTTCACACTAGAAATAAAAGCCACAGAAATTCCTAAAGGGTTTATTTATAAGCAAGTAATCTCAGATATTCCCGATACCCTTGTCTTTCAGCTTGATGAAGTTGTGGTTTCAGCATTCAACCGTTCACAGGATATTGTAAAAATTCCGGGATCTCTTACTTATCTGGGCAATATTTTGATTGAACGTGAAAAACCTGCTTACAATTTCTTCCCGTTGCTGAATTATGCTCCCGGTATTTTTGCACATACGGGAGCCACCAATACCAGCAGGGTAACCATTCGTGGCATTGGTGCCCGGGTACCCTATGCCACAGGAAAGATCAGGGCATATTTTAATAATATTCCACTCACCAATACTTCCGGGGTTACATTTATCCAGGATATTGACCCTGCTGTGATTGAAAGCATGGAAATCATCAAAGGCCCTGCTACAAGTGTGTATGGGGCCGGTCTGGGCGGTACGATCACCATTACAGCCCGGCAACCTGCTGCAAGGCAAAGCGGACTTGGTAACACTTCTCAGGTTGGATCCTTCGGTATGTTCCGGAATTCTTTTGTGGCAGACCTGGTACAGGAAGATTTTGCATCAAGCCTGGTATATAGTCATACCCAAAGCGATGGATACAGAGAGAACAATGAATTCCGACGCGATGCCATTACCTCAGTAACCCAGTTCAACTGGCGCGATAATACCCGGTTCACATCCCTGTTTACATTTTCTGATCTTACATCTCATATACCAAGTTCAATAGATAGTATTTCTTTTGCTGACAATCCTCAATCGGCTGCAGCGAATTGGCTTAAAACACGTGGCTATGAAGATGCACAAAGAATCCTTGGAGGAATTACTGCTTCTCATGCTTTTCAATCCGGTTTATCGGCCGACCTGAGTGTATTTACCATCTGGCACGATGAAAAAGAAATGCGGCCTTTTGATGTGTTTTATGAAGAAAGGTTTACCCTGGGTTCGCGATTGAAATTGAAAAAGGTCCTGGAAGCGGGCAACACAAATCTCGAAATAACCGGTGGGGGAGAATTGTTTTTTGAAGAATATCTTTACAGTAATCATGAAAATATTGATGGTGAAGGCATTCAGGGTGAACAGTTCAGCGATAACCGCGAATATGTAAATACCTGGAATGTATTTCTGCAAGCAGATGCAGGCGTTGGTAACTGGAGCTTTTCAGGGGGATTAAATGTAAATTTCACATCAAGAGAATACACTGATCTGTTTCGATTCGGACCAGAAGATCGATCGGGCGAGTATGATTATGGATTTATCTTTTCACCGCGCATCAGCGCCGGTTATCTTTATTACAAACGTAATTCGGTATTTTTAACCCTAAGCCATGGTTTTTCTCCGCCATCACTGGCCGAAACATTAACTCCGGAGGGTTATATAAACCCTGGTATACGGCCCGAGAAGAGCTGGAACCTGGAGTTGGGCTTCAGGGGGGATCTGCAGGAAAACCGTCTATTTTATGACTTAAGCATATATCGCATGCAGGTGCAGGATCTGCTGGTAGCCGAAAGGGTAGGGGAAGATGCGTGGGTAGGAAGAAATGCCGGTGAATCTCTTCATCAGGGTTTGGAAGCCGAACTGCATTGGATTCTGCTGCAGAATTTTGTTGCAACAAAGCTTTCAGCAAAGGAATTATCTATCAGGGCCAACTATTCCTACAATCATTTTTACTTTACCGATTTTGTTGATTTTGAAAATGACTATTCGGGAAAGCAGATTCCGGGTGTTCCCGAACATGTGTTTTTTGCCGGTTTCTATAACCAATTGGGTTCCGGCGTTTATGGTATGTTGGGTTTCAGGTATGTGGGAAGTATGACCATGAATGATGCCAATACCCGTTATACAGAACCCTATGGATTAACCGACATTACCCTGGGCTATAAAAGCCTGGCAGGCATATTCAATACCCTGGATGTGTTTTTAAAAATAAACAACCTGCTGGATACCCATTATGCTTCCATGATCCTGGTCAATGCTCCATCATTCGGCAACTCTCAGCCCAGGTATTACTATCCCGGCTTACCACGTAACATTTTTCTGGGCTTACGTCTGGCCATTTAATTTCCGAATAAATAGAATAAAAAGTTCAATTCTATTGCTTATTCTTCGCTTTTTTGATTAAATTAACTGCATTGATTTTGTTTGTAAAACAATCAAAATCTCAATATTCCTGATACCGTGAAAAAACAATTACTGAAAAAGATAGAAGTACTTGCCGATGCAGCTAAGTATGATGTTTCATGCTCTTCAAGTGGTAGCAGCAGGTCTAATACTCCTAATGGTATTGGCTCAGCTGCACGATCAGGAATTTGTCACTCATTTACCGAGGACGGCCGCTGTATCTCACTATTAAAAATTCTCTTTTCCAATTATTGTATTTATGATTGCGCCTATTGTGTAAACCGCAAATCCAATGATGTTAAGCGGGCAGCTTTTAAAGTGGAGGAATTGGTCGATCTTACTATCAGTTTTTACCGCAGAAATTATATTGAAGGGTTGTTTCTGAGTTCGGGGGTAATGGTTAGCCCCGACTTTACCATGGAAAGGCTTAATGCCATAGCCCGTAAGTTAAGGATTGAACATAAATTTAATGGGTACATCCACCTGAAAGCCATACCCGGTGCCAATGAAGAACTGATACAGGAAGCCGGTCTTTACGCTGACCGGCTGAGTGTCAATATTGAAATTCCATCTGAACCGAATCTTAAATTGCTGGCTCCGGAAAAAGATTTTCAAAGTGTTTTGAATCCTATGAAGCAGATTTATGGTGGGATAATCAGCAACAAAGAGGAACGAAAAAAATACCGCAAAGCACCTCGCTTTGTACCGGCAGGGCAAAGCACACAATTGATTGTTGGTGCAAGCCCTGAGCCCGATTTCCAGATATTAAAACTGGCATCGGGGCTATACAATGAGCAAAAATTAAAAAGAGTCTATTATTCGGGTTATGTGCCGGTAAATGCTGGTGATACTCGTTTGCCTGCGCTTAAACAACCTCCGCTTGTAAGGGAAAACCGGCTATACCAGGCCGACTGGCTTATGCGGTTTTATGAATTCAGTTACGATGAAATTCTGGATGATAGTCATCCTGCCCTGGATTTGAATATGGATCCCAAGCTGGCATGGGCTTTGCGAAATCCACACTTTTTTCCGGTAGATCTGAATTTTGCCCCGTATGAAATGATATTGCGTATACCCGGTATTGGCGTTAGATCAGCAAAGCTGATTGTATCTAACCGGAAATTCGGAAAAATTTCCTTTCTACACCTCAAGCGGATGGGTGTTGCTTTGAACCGGGCAAAGTACTTCATCCTTTGCCGTGAACTTCCGGAAAAAGGTTACCGGTTTCAGCCTGATCAGGTTAAAAGAAAACTGATCAGATCAAATCATAATACCGGTGTACAACTAAGTTTGTTTGAATAACGGATATTACTGCATGCCCAGATATCTGAAGGCATCGTAAACCAGGAAAGCCGGCCATACTATGGCCTTTAAGAATCCAAGAACTCCAACCCAGAATCCGGTTGCCTGTGAAATGAAATAAATAGCCGCACCAATAAATCCTAAACCATAAACTGCACCCGAAGGGGCATTGCTGTGAACTTCCTTTTTCATCTTTTTGTTTTTTTTATGGGAAATCAATAATAGGTTTACTTACATTAAAGGTTGTTATCCTGCCTGATTTTTCAAAATTCAATAAAACTCCTTTTAAATGTGCCAAATAATTGGTAAATTAAATGATTGATTAATTTTTAATTAAACAGCATGTTTTGCAGAGAATCTAAATCAATGAATAAACCCAGGAATTAAAGCATTAAAATTATGAAAGAGTTTTTAGAAAACAATGAATTTCAGCAAATTCTGAAACAAACAGAGAAGTTTGCCAACGGGAAAAAAAGATTTTCCGACATTGAAGACAGCCAGGGCAATCAATATGTTGACCTGGTGCAGGAAGGAGGGGGAGTATTGGGTGTAGCGCTGGTAGGTTATACCTTTGTTCTTGAGCACTCAGGAATTCGCTTCTTCAGTCTTGCAGGCACCTCAGCCGGAGCAATAAATACAATGATGCTTGCCGGACTGGGGCCGGTTGAGCAAGCCAAATCTGAAAAAATTCTTGAAATTCTCGCCAACAAGAACCTTTTCGATCTGGTAGATGGGGATAGGGCAGTGAGAATGCTGATAAAAAGGATAATCAGGGGTGAGTCAGGAATTGGATGGTTGATTGCACGCAATGCTATCAGGTTTTACAATATTCTTACCCGTAAGTTGGGGCTGAATCCGGGGCAGGATTTTCGCCAATGGATATCTGCCGAGTTGGGCAAAAGCAACATTTCTACCATGGGCGATCTGACAAGTTTGCGTGGCAGGATACCGGTAGGATTCAGCCATGTTAATGATGGTAACATAGAAGATATGCTTCCCCGATTGGCAATTATTGCTGCTGATATTACCACACACAGCAAAATTGAATTTCCCCGGATGAATGAATTATTCTTTGAGAAACCCGATGAGGTTTCCCCGGCTGAAGTAGTAAGAACCTCTATGTCCATACCTTTGTTTTTTGAACCGGTAACATGGAAAAATATACCCAATGCCGGCAAAACACGCGAAAAAGCATGGATTGAACATTGCCGGTACTTTGGACCGGTACCCCCGGAGGTTACCTTTGTGGATGGCGGATTGTTATCCAATTTTCCCATTAATGTTTTTCACCGCAGTGATGGCGGGGTGCCACGCATGCCTACATTTGGAGTAAGACTGAGTACCTATCGCCAGGACTACTCTGAAATAAAAGGACTTAAATCCATGACAGGCGCCATGATCAGTACCATGCGGCAGATCCATGATTATGACTTCCTGAGGCGTAATCCCGATTATTCGCAACTGATCTGCCATATTAATGCAGATAAGGATTTTAACTGGCTTGATTTTGAGATCAGCCGCGATGAACAGGTAAAAATGTTTGTGCTGGGTGCACGTGAAGCTCTCAAATTCCTTGAATCTTTTGACTGGGAGAAGTACAAAGAAACCAGGAGAAAATTATCAAAGGTAACCAGGCATTAATTGTGTATTAGTGAATCTTATTTAAAGAATTTTTCTGCCAGATCCGATTTTTTGTAATTTTGAATAAAATCAGATTTTATGACTAAAGAAACCCTGATAAAAGAAACCCTGAAAACTCTTTCACAACTTCCCGATATGAAAGTGAAAGAGGTTTCTGAATTTGCTTCTTTATTATTAAAGAAATATGAAGAAGAAATTTTACAAAGCGGTATTGAAACCTTGGTAAGCAAATCTCAAACATATAGTTTTCTTAAAGAGGAGGAAGATTTATATACTGTTGAAGATTTAAAGGAGAAGTATAAATGAGGAAAGGTGATATAATTCTTATTCCATTTCCATTTACTGACCTGACTGGAAGTAAAAACAGACCAGCATTTGTTCTTGCTGTGGGATAATTTGACGTAACACTTGCATTTATTTCTACCCAATTGGGTTGGAAGGAGAGAACAGATGTTTTATTAACACCTGATTTCGAAAATGGATTAAAGAAGCCTTCGCTTATAAGACTTTCCAAAATCGCAACAATAGATAATACCTTGGCTATTGGGCGAATTGGTTCTGTAAATAAGAAGTCTTTAGATCTGGTAAACCAAAATTTGAAAAAGATTTTTAAGTTGGATTAAAAAGACAACATTAAAATATAATTATAACACGCATAATGAAATGATCAAAAAACGCATAGTAGTTCTTACCGGTGCAGGTGTAAGTGCCGAGAGTGGTATAAGCACCTTTCGCGATAGTGGCGGACTTTGGGAGAAATATGACATTATGGAGGTGGCCACCCATGATGCGTGGGTCCGCAATCAGGATCTGGTTATGGAATTCTATAACCAGCGACGTAAGCAGCTTTACGAAGTAGAACCCAATGCCGCACATTATGCCCTGGTACAACTGGAAAATAAATACGACGTACACATTATCACCCAGAATGTTGACGACCTGCACGAAAGAGCAGGATCAAAAAACGTGATGCATCTTCATGGTGAATTAAAGAAAGTGAGAAGCAGTGTAGATGAAAACCTGGTTTATGATCTGGATGGATGGGAGTTGAAAAAGGGGGATACATGTGAGAAAGGATCACAACTGCGGCCACATATAGTTTGGTTCGGCGAACCTGTACCCAAGATTCCGGAGGCGGCTAAGCTTTCATCTACTGCCGGTATATACCTCATTATTGGTACATCTTTGAATGTGTATCCCGCTGCAGGTCTGGTTGGCTATACGCCACCCGGGTGTCCGGTTTATCTCATTGACCCGGCAGAAGTACCCGTTTCACACATCCCCGGGGTGAAAGTGATCAGGGAAAAGGCCGGAAAAGGAACCGCCGGACTGGTTGAGAAACTTTTGAAGGAAGCCTGAAGATGAAAAAACTTTCCATGGATGATCTGGGCAGGGTAAGTCCGGATAAATTCAAAGAACTAAAAAAATTTCCCCTGGTAATTGTGCTTGACAATATTCGTAGCATGATGAATGTGGGTTCTGTATTTCGCACCGCTGATGCCTTCAGGATTGAAAAGATTCTTCTCTGTGGAATTACAGCCTGCCCGCCCCACAAAGAAATACACAAAACTGCGTTGGGAGCAACCGAATCGGTTGAATGGCAATACTTTGATGATACTGTTGATGCCGTTAAAGCATTGCGAAATGAAAATTATCAGGTATTTGCCCTTGAACAAACCACACAAAGCCGATCTTTGAAAGATTTTCAACCGCAAACAGGTGTGAAATATGCCCTTGTTTTTGGTAATGAAGTGAAGGGAGTACAGGACAGTGTGTTGCAATATTGCCACGGCTCAATTGAAATACCGCAATTTGGCACCAAGCACTCTTTTAATATTTCTGTTACTGCCGGAATAACGATATGGGATTTTTTTTCAAAGCTGGGGCAGTTTAATCAATTGAATCAAATCAGCTAGTATTGTATACAAATTAAAGCCCGATATTAAACCTATTTGTGCTTTATGCATCAGTTATAAGGGAAAAGCATTTCTGAAAATTTTTACTTTTGCACTCAAAAGCTTACCATCATGCGTATAGATATTCTTACCATATTTCCTGAAATGTTTGATGGGCCTTTCTCTCACTCCATCGTAAAACGTGCCAAAGAAAAGAAACTTGTGGATATCCATCTTCACAATATCCGCGATTATACTACTGATAAGCACCGAAGAGTAGATGATTATCCGTTCGGGGGGGGTGCAGGTATGGTAATGATGATTGAACCTGTTTTGAATTGCATAAATGATTTGAAAAAAGATCGCGATTATGATGAGATCATTTTCATGACTCCCGACGGGGAAAGGTTTGATCAGCCCATTGCCAATCAGTTATCTGTTTTGAATAATATCATTTTGTTATGCGGACATTACAAGGGGATTGATGAACGGCTGCGGGAGCATGTGATTACCCGTGAAATAAGTATTGGCGATTATGTACTTTCGGGCGGTGAACTGGCCGCTGCTGTGGTTACCGATAGTATTGTAAGAATTCTGCCCGGTGTGCTTGGCGATGAAACATCTGCATTGTTCGACTCCTTTCAGGATGGCCTGCTTTCACCTCCGGTGTATACAAGACCTGCTGATTATAAAGGTTGGAAAGTACCTGAAATACTTTTGTCGGGGCATGACAGAAAAATCTCGGAATGGCGCCATGATCAGGCCCTGGAAAGAACCCGCAGAAGGCGTCCTGATTTGGCCAATGATGATTTGATTTGATTAATGATGTTTCAAAAAATGAAGGGAAATCATATTTATTTAACCCGATGAAATTTAAATTATATTCTTTTTTTATTTCAATTATTTCTCTAACTTTGCACTCCCTTTTACGAAAAATATTTGTAAACCTATCATTTTGAAATAATTCCCGGGCACAGCGCTCAAAAATAACGATTAAAATACAGAGTCATGAACCAGATGGAAATAATGAATTTTGTGCAGGATGTTTTAACTGAAAAAAAGGAATACCCTGCATTTAAGGCCGGAGATACAATTACTGTGCATTATAAAATCAAGGAAGGTAACAAGGAAAGGATTCAGCCATTCCAGGGAGTAGTGCTCCAGAGAAGAGGAAGTGGTGCTACAGAAACTTTCACCATGAGAAAAATATCAGGAAATATTGGTGTGGAAAGAATTTTTCCAATCAGTTCCCCTTTTATTGAGAAGATTGAACTCAATCGCCGTGGTGTGGTTCGCAGGGCAAGAATCTTCTACCTCCGTGAACTGCGCGGTAAGAAAGCCAGAATTAAGGAAAGAAGAGTATAAGCAATCCTTACAGAAAATCAGGAGCCATTGGAAAAACCAGTGGCTTTTTTTTTATAATTTCGCAAAGAAAAGGTAAGGTTAAGGGTAAGATTAAGGTTAAGGTTAAGGTTGAGATAAACATCAAAACAAACATACGAACTATGAAAAAACTAATCGAGTGTGTGCCCAATTTTAGTGAAGGAAATGATATGGGGATCATTAATCAGATCACCAATGAGATTGAATCGGTAGATGGTGTAAAATTGCTTGATGTGGACCCGGGTAAAGCAACCAATCGTACTGTTGTTACCATGGTAGGTGCACCCGATGAAGTAATTGAGGCTGCTTTCAGAGCCGTAAAAAAAGCATCGCAGTTGATTGATATGAGTAAACATAAGGGCGAGCACCCCCGTATGGGTGCCACGGATGTATGCCCTTTTGTTCCTGTGGCAAACATCACCATGGAGGAGGTTGTAGAATATGCACGTAAGCTTGCTGAAAAAATTGGCAACGAACTCAATATACCTGTGTATTGCTACGAGAATGCTGCGTTCGAAAAAAAACGCCGTAACCTGGCAAATTGCCGCAGTGGTGAATATGAGGGTTTGCCTGATAAGATGAAGGACCCTGAATGGAAGCCGGATTTCGGACCTGCAGAATTCAATGCGAAAAGCGGTGCTACTGCAGTTGGAGCGCGCGATTTTCTGGTAGCTTATAATATTAATCTTAATACCACGTCTGCCCGTCGTGCCAATGCCATTGCCTTTGATGTAAGAGAAAAAGGACGCGTAAAACGTGAAGGCAATCCAATTACAGGTAAAATTGTAACCGATGAAAAAGGTGACAAAGTATATATCCCCGGAACACTTAAGGCAGTAAAAGCCATTGGCTGGTTCATTGAAGAATATGGTGTGGCACAAATATCCATGAATCTGACAAATATTTCCATTACACCTGTACATATAGCCTTTGATGAAGTAGAGCAAAAAGCTGCTTCAAGGGGCATAAGGGTTACCGGTTCGGAACTGGTAGGTCTTGTTCCGCTGAAGGCTATGGTTGAAGCAGGAAAATATTTTCTGCGTAAACAACAACGCAGTGTGGGTGTGTCGGAAGCTGAACTGATCAAGATCGCTGTTAAATCTATGGGTCTTGATGAGCTGAAACCTTTTAATCCCAAAGAGAAGATCATTGAATATATGATCGAAGAAGATGCAGGTAACAAGCTCATAGAAATGAAAATGCAGGAGTTTGCCGATGAAACGGCAAGCGAATCTGTGGCTCCGGGAGGGGGTTCCGTTTCAGCCTATGTAGGTGCACTGGGCATATCTCTCGCAACGATGGTTGCCAATATTTCTTCTCATAAACGCGGATGGGATGAGAAATGGGAATTTTACAGCAAATGGGCAGAAAAGGGACAAGCCATCAAGGATGAACTTACCTGGCTGGTTGATGAAGATACCCGTTCCTTCAACCGTATTATGGAAGCTTTCGGTATGTCAAAATCTACTGATGAGGAGAAAAAAGCCCGGAAGCAAGCTATCCAGGATGCTACAAAATATGCCATTGAAGTTCCTTTCAGGGTGATGAAAAAATCCTATGAAAGTATGGATATTATTGAGGAAATGGTTGAAAAAGGAAATCCTGCTTCTGTTACCGATGCCGGCGTGGGTGCACTTTGCGCACGTACTGCTGTTATGGGTGCTTTTATGAATGTACGCATCAATACAGCAGACCTTGAAGACAAAGCATTTGTAAAAGATATTATTGAAAAGGGCAAGGAAATTCAGGATGCAGCCATTAAAAAGGAACAGGAAATCATTAAACTGGTTGAAGAAAAAATGGGATAATGGGGTCAGGTCAGAAAGACGAAAGACTCAATTAATCTCAATCCTATCAACTTTTTAATCCATCAATTAACTTAATAACTCAATAACCTAATAACTTAATAACTCAACAACCCAAAATGGATGATATTGTCTCGCCTGTGGCGGTGGTAGATGAGGACAAGTGTCGCCGCAACATCAGGCAAATGGTAACAAAAGCCCGTGAAGCCGGAGTGAGCTTCCGGCCACACTTTAAAACCCATCAATCGCACGCTGTAGGCAGGTGGTTCCGCGACACAGGAACTGAAAAAATTGCTGTTTCATCGCTCAACATGGCCGAATACTTTGCACAGGATAACTGGCAGGATATCATGGTGGCATTTCCTGTAAACGTAAGGGAGTTGGATAAAATAAACCAACTGGCATCCAGGTTGCGTTTGGGTATTTTAATTTCTGATGCTGATATACTGGATGCATTGGAAGAGAAACTTGTAAATTTTGTAGATTTTTATATAAAAATTGATGTAGGGAGTCACCGGACGGGCTTTGATCCGGATGATAAAATACAAATAGAAAAGGTATTGCAAAAAGCTGCTCGAAATCCGCATATGCGATTTAAAGGATTTGTGGCACATGCCGGACATACCTACCAGATTACATCACTCAATGATGTGCAGAAAATTTTTATTAAAGGTTCTGAGGCAATTGCTGGTTTAAAAGAATACTTCAATAAAGATTATCCGGGAATTATTGCATCATGGGGCGATACTCCAAGCTGCAGTTTGATGAATGAATTTCCGGGGATTGATGAGATCAGGCCCGGCAATTTTGTGTTTTATGATCTCATGCAATATCATCTTGCATCCTGTGACTGGGATCATATTGCCATGGTTGTAGCAACTCCCGTTGTAGCCAGGCATCAGCAACGTAACGAAATAGTGTTATATGGTGGTGCAGTTCATCTTTCTAAAGATGCGCTGGAAATAGATGACAATGAGGTATATGGAGAAGTTGTGATGTTTACCCCGAAAGGGTGGGAGCCTTTTCCAAAACCTGTTTACGTAAATCGTTTGTCGCAGGAGCACGGAATTTTTTCTTGTCCTGATGAGTACTGGGATCTCTTCACTCCGGGGTCGTTGGCCGGCGTAGTTCCGGTCCATTCCTGCCTGGCAGCCGATTTACTCAAAAACTACTATGAAATCAACGAAGGAGTATTTCTCGATACCTGATTTTTTATGCGGGTTTGATAGAATTTGTATACTTAGAGTAGCTTTTTTAAAGGATTGAAAAAAATCTGAAAAAGGATTTGTGAATAAAAAAGTAATAACTATCTTTGCAGTCCTTAAAAATCAGGTGCTGATAAATGTAACATAAAGCATCTTGATATCTGCAAAAGCAGCATAAAATATAAGAACCGGTAAGAGAGTATTCACAGCAAAATATAAATAGTAATGAAAAGGACATATCAACCCTCCAGAAGACGCAGGAAAAATAAGCATGGTTTCAGAGAGAGAATGTCAACTGCCAATGGCCGTAAAATTCTTGCGGCAAAAAGAGCCAGGGGAAGAAAAAGTCTATCTGTTTCCAGCGAAAAAACGCATAAGTAAGATTTGGTAAATCATAAGGTTTTGGTTGAAAAGAGGTTGTTTTCAGTATATGAAACAACCTCTTTTTTACTTTTACCGGCAATCTGTTTGTCTCGTTTGCTCTTTAAAAACCCTTGAATTTTTTTCTTACTTTTGTTTGCTTTCAGTAACCGGAACAAATCAAACCTGTTCTTTCGTATTTGCTGAAAAACCTGTAATCTAAACAGCAATTTAACAATTGATAATATAATGGCCCTAATGCGTATTATAGCAACGTTTATTTTGATATATCTGATATTCAGGCTGTTTACATACTATGTGCTGCCCTGGATATTGAAATGGTATCTCAAAAGATTTAAAAAGAAATTCTACGAAAGTAATCCACATCTTAGACAAGAGGAGGAAACTAGCGGTAAAGGAAAATCAAAGGTTCGTATTACTTACAAAAGATCAGATGAGAGAAATAAATCGCTTGATGATGTGGGTGAGTATGTTGATTTTGAAGAACTTGATGAAGAGAAGAAACAACAAGATAATAACAGGAAAGAACATTAATTGAAAATCTCAATTTTTAACTGTCATGCAAAAGCCGGATCTTAAAAAATTATTACCCTATGTGGGGTCTGTGTTGATATTTCTTATTCTTAGTATTGCTTATGTGAGTCCTGTATTGGAGGGCAAAAGATTGTTTCAATCCGATATTGTCAAATTTGAAGGGATGGCTAAGGAGATCAAAGATTTCCGTGAAGAAACGGGTGAAGAAGCTCTCTGGACAAATTCTATGTTTGGTGGAATGCCGGCATTTCAGATATCAGTCAGATACTCCAACAATATTGCCATTTACCTGCATAAAATAATGACTCTTGGGCTGCCAAGGCCGGCGGATATGATCTTTTTGTATTTTGCCGGCTTTTTTATTTTTCTGCTGGTGTTAAAAGTAAATGTTTGGGTCGCCTTTCTGGGGGCATTGGCTTTTGCCTTTTCATCTTATCATTTTATTATCATTGAAGCCGGGCATAATTCCAAAGCTCTTGCAATAGCTTACATGGCGCCGGTTTTGGCTTCAATTATTTATACCTTCCGCGGGAAATATCTTTCCGGAGGGTTGTTGTTTGCCATCTTTCTGGCTTTACAATTGTACTCCAACCACCTGCAAATTACCTATTATCTTTTGATCATTGTGGTTATTTACGGCATTTTTGAGTTGGCAGAACAGGTTCGCAGCGGAAAAACAATGAATTTTCTCAAAGCATCGGGTGTATTAATCATTGCTGCCTTGATCGCTGTAGCAGTAAATATCGGAAACTTCTGGTCAACATATTCCTATGCACAATACACCATGCGTGGAGGCACAGAGCTCACCACTGAAAACCGGACTAACACCTCAGGACTTGATCCCGATTATATCACACAATGGAGCTATGGTGTCGAAGAAACGCTCACATTACTTGTACCCAATGCAAAGGGGGGTGCTTCTGCTCCATTGCTCTATGATGAACTCATTGCAGCCAACCAGGGTACCGCCATGGAAAGAAGGGAAGCCCGTGAAGTACTTGATCAGTACCCACAGTCATTTGTCAGTTTTATCATTGAGGGTCTTCAGACAGGTAACAACATAAACAAATACTGGGGCAATCAACCTTTTACATCGGGGCCGGTATATGTGGGTGCCGTGGTAATGTTTCTCTTTGTTCTTGCACTCTTTTTTGTAAAAGGACCGGTAAAATGGGGATTATTGCTGGCCATAATTTTGTCATTAATGCTGTCATGGGGTAAAAACCTGATGTGGTTTACTGACTTCTTTATCAATTATGTACCGGGTTATAATAAATTCAGGGCCGTGAGTATGACCCTGGTTATTGCCGAACTGTGCATACCGGCACTTGCTTTCCTGGGTACGTATAAATGGTATAAAAATCCCGATCTGATAAAGGTGAAGAGCAAACCGTTTTACTGGGCATTGGGCCTTACAGGTGGTTTGTTGCTTATTCTTTACCTGGCTCCCGGCATGTTTCTGAGTTTTTTCAGTGATCCCGAAAAAGCCCTTCTGCAAAACACTCAGGATGCCGGATTATTAATGAATTTTGAACAGGTTGAACAGATAAGAAAAGGTATTTTTCGTGCAGATGTGTTGCGCAGCCTGGTATTTATTATTCTTGCTGCCGGTGTTACAGCTTTGTTTGCGATGAAGAAGATCAAAAAAGGGATTTTCGTTGGTCTTATTGCTTTACTGATTATTATTGATATGTGGCCGGTAAACCGCCGCTATTTTGATGATTCAAACTTTGTACCCAAGCGCCAGATTGAAAATCCTTATCAACCCACCAGTGCCAATCTGGAAATACTGCAGGATGATGAAATGCATTTCAGGGTATATAATCTTACTGTAAACAGTTTTAATGATGCATCAACCAGCTGGTTCCACAGTTCCATTGGGGGTTATCACGGAGCCAAACTACAGCGCTACCAGGAACTGATTGATAACCACATCACACAGGGAAACATGGAAATACTGAATATGCTCAATACCCGGTATTTTATTGTGCCCGATCAAAACCGGCAACCCGCTGCCAGTTTTAATGAAGATGCCCTGGGCAATGCCTGGTTTGTAAAAGAGATTGAGTGGGTTGCCGATGCGGATGAAGAATTGGAAGCCTTGTATGATTTTGATCCTGGCGTTAAAGCAATTATTGACCAACGGTTTGAAGAAATGGTTGATCCCTCGGAGTTGAAGTTTGACAGTCTGGGACAGATTGAACTGATTGACTATCAACCCAACAGACTTGTGTATGAATACAGCGCCCGGGCCGATCAGCTGGCTGTTTTTTCCGAGGTTTATTATCCGGATGGTTGGAAAGTATATGTGAATGGCGAAGAAGCTGATCATTTCAGGGTAAATTATATACTTCGTGCTATGGTGCTGTCTGCGGGGCAGGATAATGAAGTTGAGTTCAGGTTTGAACCCGTGTCATATTACGCAGGACAAAGTATTGCGCTTGTTTTCAGCATTATTTTCGTTTTGCTGGTTTTGGGTTTCGCAGTTGTAAAACTCAGGCACGGTTTAAAAAAGGAAGAAGCCAGAGTTGATGATCAGTCAGAACAGTAATGTATTCCGGATCTCCGGGATTATGTATTGCTGTTTTAAAATATAATTACACTGAGTTTGAATTTCTATGAAAAAGGTGCTTATTCTCACATACTACTGGCCTCCGAGTGGCGGCCCCGGCGTACAACGCTGGCTTAAGTTTGTGAAATATTTACCCGATCTGGGATACGAGCCGGTGGTTGTTACGGTTGATCCTGCAAAAGCTACTTATCCTGTTACCGATGAATCCCTTCTCAGCGAAGTGCCTGCTGATCTTCAGGTTATCCGCACCGCTACACGAGAACCCTACGGCTTGTATAAAAAACTTTCGGGAAGAAAACAGGTTCCTTACTCAGGTTTTACCAATGAATCTTCTGATGGATGGCTGAGCAAAATATCCAGGTTTGTGCGGGGAAATCTTTTTGTACCCGATGCCCGCAAAGGCTGGAATTATTTCGCGGTAAAAAAAGCCGCTGAGCTAATCAAAAAATACAATATTCAGTTTCTTATTACTACCAGTCCGCCCCATTCCACCCAGCTTGCCGGATTGAAACTGAAAGAATTGTTTCCGGACATAACCTGGATAGCTGATTTGAGAGACCCCTGGACAGACATTTTCTATTACAGCAAAATGCTGCATCTTCCGCACATAAAAAAGAAAGATCTGAAGTTTGAAAAAGCTGTGTTGCGGAGCGCTGATATTGTGATTACCGTGAGTGAATTCCTGCGCAAGATTTTTCTTAAAAAAACCGGTGTGGAGCAACATGAAAAAGTACATGTGGTTACAAACGGCTTTGATCCTGATGATTTTGGCAAAACAGTTGCTTTGCCGGATGAAAAAGTTTTTAAACTGACATACGTAGGCACCATTTCAGATGAATATGATTTGTCAGGTTTTATAAAAGCTTTTGAGAAAGTTAAAGCTGAAATTAAGGAAGAACTGAACATTGTTTTTACAGGAAATATTTCCCGAAAATGGAAACAGCCTCTCAGTGAAAGTTTCTCTGATATTATACAGTTTAAAGGACATGTTGATCATCAGGAAGCCATAACAGAAATGCAAAGAGCTGATATGCTTTTGCTTGTGGTGCCCGATATCATACAAAATGAAGGAATAATAACCGGAAAAATATTTGAATACCTGGCTGCATCGCGTCCCATATTAGGTATTGGTCCTGTAAATGGCGATGCTGCAAAGGTGTTGAAGAAAACCCGGGCAGGAGAGATGTTTTCCTATCATGATCATGAAGCTATGTATCGTTTTATTATGCAGTTTGCTTTAAAACAGAAAGAATGGTTTCCTGATCAGGACCATATCGATAACTTTTCGCGCAAAGCACAAGCTGAAAAACTGGTTCAACTGATGGAAGGCCATCGAGATTAGAATATGACCCTGATCTTTCCATTAAAATAATCCACTTAAGTTAGGACTATTTGTTAAAAATATTTACTTTCGGATGTTAATAAAAAAACAGACATTATGAGCGAAAAGAACTTTGATTTTAATGAGTTTATTGCAGGATCAATACTCTCATTGCGCGATCCGAAAGGTTATTTTTCAACCTTTTCAGTTACAGGGGGCTATACTGAACCTTTAATCAAGGCTTTGATTTACAGTGTGATTGCAGCCGTTATAAATTATATCTGGTTTGTGGCCGGATTAAACGTTGCCGGGTTCGGTTTCTGGGGTGCAGCATCCGGGCCGATGGTTCTGGTAGGAGGAGCCATTGGAGGTGTAATCGGACTTTTTATCGGTGGGGTAATTATGCTCATCATATCGGCAATCTGCAGTGGCAATACCGATTATGAAGCCAACGTAAGGGTTGTGGCTTCATTAATGGTACTTACCCCTATTAATGCTGTGCTGGGCTTTCTGTTCATTGTTTCATCGGGCCTTGCTGCATTGGTAAGCCTGGCAGTAAGTGCTTACGGGCTGTGGATGATGTATAATGCCCTGATACAACCCCTAAAAGCAAAGGAAAGTACTGCAAAAGTAATCGCAATTATTTTACTGGTATTGGTTGCACTGGGCACATTTGCAGGAATGGCAGCCGGTGATGCTGTAACTGAGTTTTCTACCTATTGATTGGTTGAAAAGCAATAAAGATGCGCAGGAAATTCAATTTTTCTGCACATCTTTGTTCAATCCCCAAAAG
>JBHEOF010000038.1:255-29983 GCA_046261715.1 Bacteroidales bacterium | reverse complement strand
GTATAACTATAGAGAATAAGGAATAATGATAAAAATATAAAACGAGACATAACTTTTATGTATTTGATAAGTGATTTTTTCATTTTCCATAATGGTCGGGATGGCTCAAAATCCTGACGGATAAAAGAAAATTAATATCACTTTTCTAACCGAAAATCAAAACAGAAAGTTATGTCTCGCAGAAAAAAAGCAAATCAAAAGCTTTGCAGGTATTTTTTAAAGCCGGGATCTTTTTTCGTTAATCGTTTCCATCAAGTGGTTCCAGGATTGTGTAAAAGCTTCTGCACCTTCACTTTGTAATTGTTCGGCCAAAACCAAATGATTGATAGAACAAGCCATCATTTTTTGAAAAATTACATCTGCTTCCGAGTCGGATCTGTTCATAAGTTTATCCGCTTCGCCATGGTCGGTAAAGGCATGCAATGTTTTCTCAGGCATGGTGTTTATTGTATAAGGGGCAACCAAACCTTGTACATATAAAATGTCTGAAGCTCTCGGGTCTTTTGTTCCTGTACTTGCCCAAAGCAAACGCTGGGGGAATACGCCCTGGTTCATAAGCTTTTGTACCGGGGCAGATTGTAAAAATTTCAAATAAGCTACATATGTTTTTTGCATAACAGCAATTCCCACATTGTTTCTCAATGCTTTTGAAACTTTATCTGCAACAGCCTTGTCCCAGCGGCTGACAAATAAAGATGCTACAGATTTTACATCAGGATTCAATCCTTTTTCTGCCCTTGCTTCCACACCTTTCAACCAGGCTTTGGCTGCGTTGATATATTGATCAGCAGAAAAAAGCAGGGTAATATTTACCGGTATTCCTTCTTCAATAACTTTTTCTACAGCGGGCAAGCCTTCAGGTGTACCGGGTATTTTTATAAATACATTCGGGCGGTTTACTTTTTTAAAAATATTTTTTGCCGCTTCAATAGTACTTTCAGTGTCATAAGCCAGTAAAGGCGATACTTCTATAGATACAAAACCATCAAGCCCATTGGTTTTTTCATAAACCGGAAGAAATAAATCGGCTGCCCGCTGAATGTCATCTATGGCCAGGGTAAAAAACACCTCTTCATCAGACAATCCTTCTTTGCCTGCTTCTTTTATGGCGTTATCATAATCATCAGAACCTGCTATAGCATTGTCGAAAATGGTTGGATTGGATGTAAGCCCGGTAATACCCAAATCAGTGATATATTTTTCCAGGGTACCATCGTCCAGTATTTTTCGCGTAATATTGTCCAGCCAAAGGCTAACGCCTTGTTGATAAAGTTTTTGTGTGTTTGTGTTCATAATAATCAAGATTTATTTTTAATTTTTGATGGAGCAACCAAGATACTGATTTTTTTTTATGTTAATGGTTGAAAAATATGGATGTTTCATTTTGTATATTTTTATAACAATGCTGCAGCCTGCTCATCGAGCAACCAGAAAACATTTTTGCTTTCCGGATTTACCCTGGAGGCAGGGAGGTTTTCATAACCTTCCTGCTTTTTTATAATCTTTGCAACCATTTCGGCTTTGGATGAACCGGTAACCAGGAAAAAAACATTTCGGGCGTTATTGATCACTCTTCCGGTAGCCGTAATTCTTTTCTGACCATTATAAGGGTTTTGTGTTGACTCAAACAGGTTTTTACTATCGAAAAGGTTCAGGTCAGGTGGAAAAACAGATGCAGTATGGCCGTCTTCTCCCAGGCCAAGTATTACCATATCGAAAACCGGATTGTTTTCCATTACAGGCAAAAGACCTGAAACCAAAGTGCTGTATCTTTGAGCCTCTTTTACAGGGTCATTTTCACCTTTGATTCTGAAGATATTAGATGATGACAATGGAACATTAACCAGCAGATTGTCCATAGTCATTTTGAAATTGCTTTCTTTATGCTCAGGTGGCACGCACCGTTCATCACCCCAAAAAAACCGGATGCTATCCCATAGAATGGAATCTATAGCATAGCGCGATATATATTGAAAAATCTCACGTGGGGTGGAGCCGCCTGATAGCGCAATTGAAACATAGTTACCATCAGAAACAGAATGTGAGAGAGCCGCCAGTTTTTTTGCAAAATACTTAGCAAGTTCACGTTTGGATTTAAAGATATGAATATTATTTTTTTTCATAACGCACAAAAACCTTCATCACCGGATAATGCAGCACAAGGGTATCTCCATTTCATTTCAGGTTCTTCAATCAGATCGTCACTAACATCAGGTCCCCACGTTCCGGCGGGATAACCATGCAACGGTATGTCAGGATTATCATTCCAGGCATTCAATACCGGCTGTATGAATTTCCATGCAGCCAAAACGGCATCTGCACGGGCATACAATGTTGAATCTCCGATCATGCAGTCAAGTAATAACCGTTCGTAGGCATCAGGAATACGCACTTCTGAAAGGTCAGAATAACGAAAATCCATACTTACGTTTTGCACATTAAAGCCCGACCCGGGTGTTTTCATACCATACTTAAGTAAAATGCCTTCATCAGGTTGAATTCTGATAATCAACTGATTGCATGAATCACATGATCCTTTTTGAGCAAATAGATAATGTGGTGTAGGCTTAAAATGTATAACAGCTTCTGTAACTTTTGTAGGTAAATATTTTCCCGTTCTTATGTAGAATGGAACTCCACCCCAGCGCCAGTTATCAATATAAAATTTGAGTGCCGCAAAGGTTTCGGTTTTAGAATCAGGCGAAACACCTGCTTCTTCGCGGTAAGCTTTTATTCTCCGGTTTCTGATGTTTGATTCTGTATACTGTCCGCGAATGGTATATTTATTTACATCTTTTTCGGGTACGGGCCTGAGCGATTGCAACACCTTAACCGTTTCGTTGCGAATGGCATCAGGGTTGAGAGAAGCCGGGGGTTCCATGGCAATTAAACCGGTGAGTTGGAGCAAATGATTCTGAACCATATCGCGCAAGGCACCTGCTTTTTCATAGTAACCTCCGCGCTTTTCAACACCAAAATTCTCAGCAGATGTTATTTCAATATGATGTATAAAATTTCTGTTCCACAAAGGTTCAAAAATGCCATTGGAAAATCTTGTTACCAAAACATTTTGAACGGTTTCTTTACCAAGATAATGATCAATGCGGTAAATCTGATTTTCTTTCCAGTCTTCCCTAAGCGATTGGGAAAGTTTCACTGCACTGTCAAGGTCATAACCAAAAGGCTTTTCAATGATAAGTCTTTTCCATCCGCCGGATTCATCATTGAGCCCTGCTTTGGCCAGACCCCTTGGGATTATTTCATACAATGAAGGTGGAGTTGAGAGATAAAATATAATGTTGGAATTGGGTATTGAATGTTCTTGTTTTAGTCGTTCCAAAACTTCGGATAACGATATGAACGAGTCCTTGTTTTGGGTATCGGCCTGAAAGAAAAATAAACGTTGCAGAAATGTATCAATGACTTCTTGCTCATTTTTATGGGAATTTTTCTTTAAGTTATCATGCATTTTACTGCGAAAGCTTTCATCCGACCAATTGCTTCGGCCTATACCCAAAACAAGGAATTTTTCAGGAAGAAGATTTAACTCTTCCAGTTCAAATAAAGCAGGTATGAGTTTTCGTTCGGTCAGGTCACCGGTAGCTCCGAATATAACCAGTATTTGATCTTCAGGTTTTTTATGATTGTAATTCATGATTTTTTCTTTTTTACGGCATGGCCGCCAAACTGATTGCGGAGTGCCGCAAGCATTTTCATAGCAAAAGAGTCCTCCTGGCGCGATTGGAATCTTGTAAACAACGACGCTGTAATTACATGGGCAGGAACATCAAAATCTATAGCGGTTTGTACAGTCCATCTTCCTTCACCGCTGTCCTGAACAAAGGGTTCCAGCTGTTCCAGTTTTGGATCGTTCTTTAGTGCATTTACTGCCAGTTCCAGTAACCATGAGCGTACTACACTACCGTATTGCCAGGCATCGGCTATTTTTGCGATATCGATATCGAAAGGGGCTTTCTCCAGAATTTCAAACCCTTCGGCGTAGGCCTGCATCATGCCATATTCAATTCCATTGTGTACCATTTTTACCATATGCCCGGTGCCCGATTCCCCGCAATATACATAACCGTTTTCGGGTGCCAGGGATTTAAAAATGGGCTCAATATATTCTGCTGCACTTTTATCACCACCATACATCAGCGCATAACCGTTTTGAAGACCCCACACACCGCCACTGGTACCGCAATCCAGAAAGTGAATGTCTTTCAGTGCTGCTTTTTCTGCACGTTGCCGGGTTTCTTTCCAGTATGAATTGCCCCCGTCAATGATAACATCATTTTTGTCCAACAACTTGAGCAAAACTTCCAGATTCTCATCAACGGGTTTACCCGCAGGAACCATGAGCCAAACCACTTTTTTTGCCGGTAGTTTTTTTGTTAAATCCTGCAGTGAGTCTGCGGCTATGGCACCCAATTTTTCAATCTCGCGAATGGTGTCTGCTGATGGATCCCATACCACCACCTCATGGCTATCTTTCAATAGCCGATGTACCATATTGAATCCCATCTTTCCTAATCCTACAAATCCTATTTTCATGATCTCTTTTTTTTTGTATTTAAATTCAGAACCTTTACAATGGTTTTACTTATTTAAAGATAAAGTCCATTTTGTTTAAATTGTTTTCCCGGATCGGTTTTAAAACTTTAAATATCATACATTATTTGTTTTTGTTTTCGAAGAACTGTAGTTGGATATTTCAAAAAGCATTTAATACTAATGTCTTTGTCTATATTATTTCCTGACAAGCTTTTTAAAACAGTTAAGTAACCTTTCATAGTTTTAACTTACCAGATTTGAGAAAACCTTTTTAGTTTTAAGTGTACTTTTGAAAAAGTTTATAATTGGGTATGTAATAATAACAATCTTTGATGAAATGTTTTTTGATTAAAGAAACTTTCGAAGAGCATCATTACTAAACCCGTTCAATATAAATATGCAAAACGTTCTAATCCAAAAAGCATCGTTGCAAAAGCTGCCTGATTTGCAGAATATTGGCAGACAAACCTTTTTTGAAACTTTCCGGGATACCAATACCCGCAAAAATCTGGAAAAATACCTTGATGATAATTTCAATACCGGGCAACTAACCAAAGAACTTGAAAATACGGGATCAAGTTTTTTCCTTGCCTATATCACTAATGTTGTTGTGGGTTATCTTAAAATCAATACGGGTGATGCTCAAACCGAATTCAAAAATTATGATGAGTTCGAAATAGAAAGGATTTATGTGATTAAAGAATATTGGGGAAAATCCATAGGAAAGTCTCTGCTTGATCATGCGTTATCCATAGCCGTTAAAATGGACAAAAAACTTGTATGGTTGGGTGTGTGGGAAAAAAATCTCAGAGCAATCCGGTTTTATGAGAAGAATGGATTTGTGGTTTTTGGAAAACATGCATTTATGGTGGGTGAAGATTTGCAGATGGATCTTTTGATGAAACGTTCATTGAGATAAGTTCTTTTTAATCTTCATCTCAGTTACCATTTGCATTTATTGGCAAACGAACTGTACATATCAATCTAAATGGATCGCGGCCAAAGAAGCGGTAGAATAGAAATGCGGATGATAATACATTAATTGACTTCAATAAAAGTTTAATGAAAAATGGAGGGTTTTTTTGTACACCCTCCATTTTTTTGCAAAATTAAAATAGTTTTAATTAAAGATTTGTTTTGATAAAAGCATCTACCGCATTTATTTCTTCTTCACTTGCATGTTTTTCCATATACTCCTTAACAATAGCAGGAGCTTCCTGGTCGATACCTACAAATACCATGGCATCGCTGTTCATACAATAACGTAAGCCGGTGGGTGGCGGACCATCATCAAAAACATGTCCCAGGTGCGAACCGCTTGATGAATCAATGATCTCAGTGCGGATCATACCGGCAGATGTATCTTTTCGATAAAGGATAACACCTTCAGTAATCGGCTCAAAAAAACTTGGCCAGCCACAGCTTGAATCGTATTTGGCATCTGATGCAAACAGGGGTTGCCCGGTGGCCGCAGAATAATAAATGCCGGCATCTTTATTTTTGTAGTATTTCCCGGTAAAGGGACTTTCGGTTCCGGCCTTCCGCAATATATAATACTGTGAGGGCTGAAGCCGGTCTTTCCACTTTTCTTCGTCAAGCTGAATGGGGTATTCGCCCGTATCATTATGCTGGGCTGATGTACGTTTTGATTGCATATCTGTTGGGTTTTGTGTGTAAATACAACTGTAACTTGAAATAAGTATAAGTGCTAATATGATTTTTTGCATGATTTGAAATATTTATTATTACATATTACCTAACAATGAGAGAAAATAAATTGTTTTGATTTTTTTTTAAATCTTGCATTTATGATCAGCTGTAGCAGTTTTGGTGCAGATATTATTTAATGCTGTTGCAAAAAGCTACAATATGAAAATCTGCTCAAGGCTTTTACCTGGTAAGACTTACAAATATGGAAGGAGAGATCCATACAACACGGATACTGATAGCCAGATAGATAACAAACAGGAACGAACTGTTTTTGGTTAATAGTTTGTGTTGGTGCGGGTCGCTGCCGAAAGGTGGCGGCCCGTTTTTTGGTTTAATTGCGTTTTTTTCTGATCTTATTAAAGTAAATTTTACTATTGTTCGTAAAATCAGATGGCCTGATAATCAATTGGCTTTAAAATATTTTCAAATGGGTTTTATCAAAATATTTTGTAATTTTACAGTATGCATTTTATTTGCTATTCGCAAAAAAAAGACTGTTAATTAGTAAACTTAACAAATAAATTATGAAGGCTGGTATAAAAATTACGATGATTTTGCTGGCACTTGCATTGGCTTCCTGTAGTGCTCAAAACAGGCTTGCTTCAAGAATAAGTGCTGAATGGGATATTGAAAAGTTTGAAAGCCGCACAGATACTGGTAGTAGCACTGTAGTTGAAAATGCAGGAACTATAACCTTCAGGAGCAATGGGCGCGGCATGCAGTCTTTTACTTCTGCCATAGCTCACGGAGGACTAGCAACCGACAGTGAATTCCGTTGGGAGAATACATCCAAAACGGTTTCTATTAAGAGTTCGGATGCACAATACCCTAAGGTATGGATTGTGGTTGATTCAGGCAGAAGCAAACAGGAGTGGTATTCTACCGATGGGCAAGGAAACGTGCAGGTTATGCATCTGAGGAAAAAGTAATTCCCCTGCCGGTTTCCCAGTTAAAGATTTTATGATAAATCCGGTTGGGGAGTTTTCTCCAGACCGGATTTTTCATTTTTAAAAACACACCAATTTATTAAAAGAAATTTCATTATGAAATCAATAAAGAGATTTATAATACCGGTTTTGATTTTCTTACTCTCCAATTTTCTGCAATTTGGTATCCATGGTCTTCTTGCTATGCCACCAGAGACTGCACAATTGTTAAGAAAAACCGGCGAAGTATTATTTGTGGTTAGTATTGCCTGGGCAATTATTGTAATTATTCGCATTGCCAAGAACCAGTTGCTTAAAAATTATGATATCGATGTTCCCGATAACCTAAAGAGCAGAAAGGTATACACGCAATACAATATACTTGAACGAATAGTGATATTTGTCATCATTATTATTTCTATTGCGATTATCCTTATGCTCTTTGAAAGTGTACGCAGTGTGGGTGTAAGTATTTTTGCATCGGCAGGTATTGCCGGTTTAATCATTGGTCTGGCAGCGCAGAAAGCCCTGGGAAGTATCCTGGCTGGTCTGCAGATTGCTATAACCCAACCCATCAGGCTGGATGATGTGGTGATTGTAGAGAATGAATGGGGCTGGATTGAAGAGATCAATCTTACCTACGTGGTGGTGCGTATCTGGGATAAGCGCCGGCTGGTGGTGCCATCAACCTATTTTCTGGATCGTCCTTTCCAGAACTGGACACGTACTTCGGCCGATATTCTGGGTACGGTATTCATTTATACCGATTATACCATTCCCTTTGAGCCACTGCGTAAGGAACTAACCCGCCTGCTTGAATCTAACCCGAACTGGGATGGCAAAGTGAACGTATTACAGGTTACTGATTCCAAAGAAAATACACTTGAAATTCGTGCTTTGATGAGTTCTCCCACCAGCCCGCAGGCATGGGATCTGAGGGTTTATGTCAGAGAAAAACTGGTTGAGTTTATACAACGCGAATATCCGCAGTGTTTACCAAGGACCCGTGTGGCTGTGCATGAAAATATTCCGGAGAAGCATTGATTTTTTATCAATGCTTCTCAATGCTTCTCAATATTCTTCAATAGTTCAAGAGCATCCTCCTGGCTTCTGATAACAAATTTGGCATCAGTCTTTAACATCCCAACCCTAACGGTCCATGCATGCTCCGGAATGGTTTGAAACAGCATTTCATCCGTCCAGCCGGCGCCCATAGCCAGCACAAAGTCATAGTTTTTGCGTGATAGCCAGTGCATAGCCAGTTCTCCTTTATTGATGCCCGAGTTGCTTACTTCAATGACTTTTTTGCCTTTTAACACCTGGACTCCTATATTGGTAGTAATAGAAAGCAAATGATCACTTACTTCTTTGCTCAGAAAAGACGCCTGTTCAATATCAGCTTTATGATAATGCCATGAAATGGAATATTCACGTTCTTCAATATAAGCTCCTGGTAAACGATCAGTGTATAATTCAAGGATCGGCATGATCTCTTCCTTCCATTCATTAGAGAGTGGCTTGAAAAGCTTCCATTGTTTATCGGTTGCTTCGTGTATCCAGGTGCCATGTTCAGCTGAAATATTAACGGGAGTTTTTCCTAACCAGTTATCAAGATAGTCTTTTGCCCGTCCGCTGATAATTACAATATCGGTTTTATCCGTTTTATTCAGGTTGACTAGAAGCTTTTTCAACTCTTCAGATGGTTTTGCTTCTTCCGGGTCTCTTGTAAGGGGTACAAGTGTACCATCGTAGTTAACAATAATAATGCGGTTTTTGGCTTCTTCATAATTTTTCAGAAGCTTTTGATTAATCTCTGGTTTAAGTATTTTTGATTTGGAAGTAAAACTGGAAACTCTGCTGATATCAAGCAGGTTGTCTACGTAATCATTTGCCCAGCGTGTTACATTGTAACGTTTCAGCCGTTTTTGCATTAATTTATTTCTGCGTATCTGTTCTTTTTCAGGTATACTTAATGCCTCGGCAAGGCTGTCGGCAATTTCATTTATATTATTTGGGTTTATAATAATGGTTTCACCCAGCTCTTTGGCAGCACCGGTAAATTCACTCAGAATGAGCACACCTTTGTGATCATTTAACGATGCAATATATTCTTTGGCTACCAGGTTCATACCATCGCGTAAAGGTGTAATAAGTGAAACGGCACTCATCCGGTAATGCGCAATCAATTCTTTATGAGGGAAAGATGTATACTGATAAATTATCGGTGTCCAGTTTACTTTACCAAAATTACCATTGATATTCCCCACCAATTCGTCAAGTCGTCTTTTGATCTTCTGGTATGATGCAACCCCTGTGCGTGATGGAACCACAACCATATTCAAAAATACTTTTCCATGCCATTCGGGGTGTTTCTTCAGGAAAAGCTCGTATCCCTGCAAGCGGTTTAATATTCCTTTGGAATAGTCAAGCCTGTCAACAGAGAGAATAATCTTAGGCTCGTCAGGACCAGGCTTCTCCGATGGAAAAGGAGTAACGTCCATAGTATGGAATTTATCAAATTCAATACCCATGGGATAGGTGCCTACTTTAACAACCCTGTCGGAAAAATTAATTGTACCCATATGGTTTTCCCTACCTAAAATACGCAACACAGAGCGCAGGAAATACTGTGCATAATCGTAGGTGTGAAAACCTACAAGATCAGAGCCCAGTAAGCCTTTCAGTATAGCTCTTCTGCTTTCTTTCGGGAATAGCCTGTACATTTCAAAATCAGGGAAGGGAATATGTAAAAAGAATCCGATGGGGTTGTTAACTTTTTCTTTGAGCATGGCCGGAAGCAGCATCAGATGATAATCGTGTATCCACAAAATATCACCCGGTTTCACCACTTTCATTACTTCATCACAAAAAATTTCATTGAGCTTTTTGTACTCATCCCAGAATTCATTCTCAAAACTTGCAAAGTTTGGAAAGTAATGAAAAAGGGGCCATATGGTTTTGTTGCAAAAACCCAGGTACACATTATCCATCAGTTTCTGTGAGAGAAACACAGGGGATGCATTGTGCTCTTTCTCAACAGTTTCTCTTACAATATCTTCATCTTCTTTTTCAATGGTCATACCGGGCCATCCCATCCAGATATAATCATCAATTTCCGATTCAGACTTTCCAAGATCTTTTAAAAAGTCACTAAGTCCTGAAACAAGTCCACCGGCACTTTTCTCATATTTAAACTCCCCGTTCTCTTTTTTTACCGATACAGGTAAGCGGTTTGATACGATTAATAATCTCATGTTTTTTTATTTTAGATCAAATATTTTTTTGTCGTTGGTTTTGAAAAGATGTTTTTCTCCCTTTACCCCAATGGTAACGGGATTAGCCCATCCCTTGTCAAAATCAATTGTAAGATTGTTATGGTTAACTGTCAGGAACATCCAGTGGCCCCTGTATCGCAGATTAAGATTCATTTCTTCAATATCGTCAGGCAATTGGGGATTAAACCACAAAACATCATCTCTGATCTCCAGTCCTGAGTAGCAACGCTGGATCAGATCTAAGGTTCCGGCCATGGCACCCAGGTGAATCCCTTCATGTGTAGTGCCTCCCTGAACATCTTCAAAGTCGCTCATCAGGGCTTTACGAAACCTTCTCCAGGATTCATCACGATGTGAACGGGCGTATACCCAGGCATGAATCACCTGGCTGAGAGTTGAACCATGGGCATTTCGCTTTCGGTAATATTCAATATTTTCGGGTATTGAGTCAGGGTTAAATGTATATCCTAGTTTTTTAAATATTTCTGTTAGTTCTTCGGCCGAAAACAAATAGAATAACATCAAAACATCAGCTTGCTTGCTGGCTTTGTAATTATTGCACGAATCTCCTTCAGCTTCCAGAATACGATCCAGACGAATGGAATAGCCATGTTTCTCATGATAGTGATCCCAATCGAGTTCTTTCAGTTTCTCATAACCGTCAAACTGCAAAATGATATTATCGTGAAACGGAACATACATTTTTTTTGTTATATCCTTCCATCGATCAATGTCTTTTTCTCCGAAACCAACGGTATTCTGAAGATTTTTGCAAGAATTATCATCAAGCAATTCCAGCATGTACAAGGCATGCTGTATTACCCAAACTGCCATTACATTGGTATAGGCATTATTATTAATCCCCGGCTCATCTTCCGGAGCATCAGGGTAATGCGTATGATACTCATCAGGCCCCATAACTTTACGAATCTCGTACCTGTCATTTTCTTCATTAAATTCAGCAATACTTGACCAGAACAATGCGGTTGACAATACTATTTCAGCTCCGTGCGAAAGCAGAAAGTCCATATCACCCGTACACTGGTAATAGTGCCATACATTATAGGGTACGGCTGCATTGATGTGATATTGCAGGTGCGATACATCGGGCAGCCATCGTCCCGATTTGGGATTTAAATGCACTTTTTGCGTTTCTTCCCTTCCATTGCTACCACTTTGCCAGGGGAACATTGCCCCCCTGAAACCGGCTTCTTTAGCCGCAAAACGGGCTTCGGGCAGTCGCCGGTAGCGATACATCAGCAATGATCGCGAAAGTTGAGGATGGTGAAGGTCGATAATGGGTTGTATATATAACTCATCCCAGAAAATGTGCCCGCGATAGGCTTCCCCGTGCCAGCCCCTTGCCGGTATACCAATGTCAGAATCAATACTATTATATGAAACGGTTTGATAGAGATGCAAGATATGTAAACGCGTTACGAGCTGATCAAGATTTCCATTCGTTTTTAATTGTATATCATTGAACTGCCACAGCTGATCCCAATGTGTAGTATGAGCATACTCAAGTTTTGCAAAACCCGGTGAGTGATTGATCAGCTTACGGGCTTCGGTTAGCGGATCAGCAATAGCCATATCGCGCGATGAATAAAAAGATGCAATTTTTTCAATGGTATATTCTTTTCCTTCCTGGCATTTGAATGTAAAATCGCCTCCTATAAACCCGTTATTTTTAACCGATTTTTGTTTAATACTTTTCTTTTCCCCATTCTCGTATATAAAGGTGCGTGCAGCCTGGGCAACAAGTATGTTGGATTGTTTTGTGTGACTTTGAATAAAAACACTGCTGTGGTTAAAATGGCCTGTATGTAAAATTTCAATATGGTCCTGGTTGAGATCGCTGTATCGTGCTACATTGTTATTGATGATATTGCCATCAATGGCAGAACGTAAAGTAATTTCGCCGCTCCAGTTTTCGGGAATAAGTTCCCATTGTATGGCGGCTGCATGGGGTTCTTCCATACTAACCAGCCGGCGACTGAAGATGCTTGTTTCGCGCTGTTCTTTGTCGCGAAATTTCATTTTGCGCTCAAGAATACCTTCTTTCAGTTTTAATTCGGTGCGAAACTCAAGTATTTCCACATTATCAATGTCAAACCAGTCACCATTGTTAATTTTATATGTAAGAAATAACCAGTTGGGCCAGTTTACAAGGTCTTCATTTTCTATAACCCTGTCTCCAACTTTTGATTTCATCCGGTTAAAGCCACAGGCAAGGTAAGTGCCCGGGTAGTTCCAGGGTTTTCCTTCATGGCTTTCCCTGATCTTATTTTTTTCCATTTCAAGGGCTCCTCTGGTTGCAAAATAACCATTGCCTAATGTGCAGAGTGCCTCCTGAAGGGGGTGATCCTTTTCGTCAAATCCATTATAGGTTACAGTCCAGTTGTTTGTCATTTCCCTTGTTTTTGTTAAACAATTTCACTTATAGATATTGATTTCAAATCAAGTCTGCGCTCATCATAATCATCATAATAATCAGCCTTCCATCACCAACTATTTATAAATCGAAATCAATCTGTTAAAAAACTCCCTCACTTGAAAAACATTCTTTAGCGCATATTCTGCAGCAGTTTTTTGTCCGTGTCCGCCCACCAGAATACCGATACCTTTGTCTTTGAGTGCTTTAAAACCATCTTCATCGGTAATATCATCACCAATAAACATGGGAATTATATCCTCTTTGTCAGAGAGTTCAAGCGCATCAAGGATCCATTCTACAGCCTTACCCTTGTGCCAATCAATATCCGGTTTGATCTCCACAATTTTTTTACCTTCTCCTTTTTTATGACCGGGGTATTTCTCCAGCATTTTTTCCACCAGATCATACACTACTTTTTCATCTTCAGGCCGTGCGTTACGGTAGTGGATTCCAATTGCATAGCGTTTACGGTCAACCTGTGTTCCCTCTGTTTTTTCCCTTAGTTCTTTTTCTATTTCCTTTTCAATTTCATCCAGTTTTGGAATGATTTTTTTTGAATCGGGATGTTCCATGGAAAGCCCGTCGGGACCGGTAATGATATAACCATGACTACCGGCATAAATGAGTTCATCAAGCCCCACCAGATTTTCCACATCTTCTTTATCGCGACCGGTAACAACGGCAACGGTAAATGTCTGGGCAAGTTCTTTCAGGGTTTGTTTCATTTCACCGGAGATCACAGCATCTTCGGGTCGCGAAACTATTGGAGTAAGTGTACCATCGTAGTCAAGGAAAATAGCGGGTTTTTTCTTTTTCAGGGTTTTAAAGATTTCTTCATTGTTGGGAAAAATGGGTTTACCCTGTCGTGAGAAATACTCTTCCACAAGATCTTCATCATGTAAATCGAGTTCGTTGAAATGATCAATGGTGATATCAGCGCCATTTTCAAGCAATGCTTCTTTGTTGTTGAAGCGGTTTACGCCTACCACTAGTCCGAAATACCCTTTTTGTCCGGCTTTTACTCCCGAGGTGGCATCTTCAAAAACAATTGAATTTTCCGGTCTCGCTTTAATACGGCGGGCAGCTTCAGAAAATATATCCGGATCAGGTTTTCCTTTCAGCCCGATCTCTTCCGAAACAACTCCATCCACCCGGGCGTCAAACAGATGATCAATTTCTGTAACTTCAATGATTTTTTTGCAATTTTTACTGGAAGATACTATAGCGGTTTTGATGCCTTTTTGCTTCCATTCTTTGAGTTTTTCAATCGCATCTTCATAAATATCTACACCATCTCTTTCAAGTATTTCATTGAAAAGATCATTTTTTATATTGCCCAGCGCACAAACCGTATCAAACCCGGGCTCGTCTTCCGGAAAGCCAAAAGGCAGTTCAATCTTTCTTGACATCAGGAAACTTTTGACACCCTGGTACCGGGGCTTTCCATCAATGTATTCCTGATAATCGTTTTCCGACATAGAATCCTGTTGGGGGTGATGTTTTTCAAAAAAGCGATCAAACATCTCCTTCCAGGCTTTTTTATGGGTTTTACGTGTTTGGGTTATTACTCCGTCTAAATCAAATATAACTGCATCAATGGGCAATTTATTTTTTCTGTCACTCTCTTTACTTGTCATAATCTCAAACTCTCCTTTCAATCCGATTTTTTGAATACTATATACTTAATTTGGCCTAATATAATCAATTTGCTGTGGAATGTCAAACAGGATGGGGTGAATATTTTGATTTTTGAAAAGATTTTGTTTTCAGGCATTATGCAAAATACTAACCCAGTTGTGTTTCATCAAATCAGATACTTTCAATTTTGATCGGGAATTAAATTCCTGCAGCGTACAAATATCCGTCCACCTGACAGGAGCATCATCCGGTAGCAAAATGTGTGTATCTTTCCATATAATATCTGAAAAATAATCACCGTTTACTTTTTCAGATAAATTACCTGTTACCAATGGAACTGTAACCAGCAACCAGTCTCCCCGGTTTTCTCTGGCAAATGCCATGATATTGTTTTTCAGATGACCTTGTACCTGAACCGGTATATATTTTCCACTGGTGAATACATCTGGATTTCTTTTTCTTTCGTTGAGTAAAAGATAGGTGAGCAGAAGCTTAATGTGTCCGTCAAACGGGTTTTCTTTCAACTTACCTGCCAATGCTATGGGATTTGCTTTTTGCTTCTTAATCAGACTCTGTAATGCTTTATGTCGCATCTCATAATCAACAGGTTGCCTGTTATCGGGGTCAACCAGTGTGAGGTCCCAAAGCTCAGTTCCCTGATAAATATCAGGGATTCCCGGGCATGTGCACTTCAGGGTAAGTTGTGTGAGGGAATTGATGATGCCCCGCCACGCTACTTTTTGCTGGAAGGGTATAAAAGCTTTCAGAAATTCATGTTTTGGATCAAGAATATTATGCACGAAATCACAAACACTATTTTCATAAGTTTCATCGGGATCGCGCCAGCTTACTTTTCTTTTTGCTTCGCGCAGGGCCTTTACCAGGTATTCATCTATCCGTTGCAGATATTTTTCATCGGCCTTCCCATCAAAAGGAAATGTACCCAGCAGGGTTTGATAAATGAAATACTCAACACTAAGTGAAGGTTCAAGCAGGCCCGATTCCAGACGAATTTTCTTTTTCTGGTTCATCTGCATCCACTCATGTACTTTCTCTTCCCATTCCGAAGCCAGTTCGCTGATCACATTCAACCTGGCTCGTACGTCTTCACCGCGTTTTGTGTCGTGGGTTGATGAATTATTCATTGTAAGGGGCCACTTTTTGCTTCGCCTCGTCATCTGTTTGTGAAACTGATCAATGGTAATTCCCCTGGCATTTAAGGCATCACCTACTTCGTTGTGGGCAATAAAAGCATTATACTGGTACATGGAGGTATCTTCCACACCTTTTGCCATTAGCGGGCCGGTAAACTGCATGAGCCTTGCAAAGAACAGGGCTAACTTTTGATAGTATGCTTCTCCTTTTTTGTCTTCGCAAAGTACGATCTCTCTTAATTTGCCCAGTGCCGGTCTTAATGCAGGATTCCTTTTTTCGGCGGTTTCAAAGATCTTTTCTATGATCTTCCGGTTTGAGCTCTGTATGGGGAAATTTCTCGGATACAACCGGTAAACCGGACATGCAAGCATAAACTCACCTATGGCTTCTTTTATTTCTTCCCTGCCGGGAGCACCTTTTTTGTTGTAATTGATGAATTCCAGTTCGTTGAAATATTTACTGATGTTGTCCCATTCACCATACATACGTGTAGTAAGGATCATCTTTTTATTTTCATAGATCAGTTGAGAAGGAGCAGATGATATATTGGTTACTTCTCTGTAAAGGTTTCGAAGTTTCTGATAATCTTCAACATTTGTAAGGAGATTATTAACCATAGCCAGAAAATCGTAACCTGTATTGCCCTGAATGGGCCAGAACTCGGGCAGATCTTCATCGCTTTCGAGAATCTTTTCGGCTACAATGTATGTATTATCACCGGTCATACTGCGAAGTCGCTCAAGGTAACCGTTGGGGTCTTTAAGTCCGTCAATATGATCAATTCGCAAACCCCTGAAATATCCTTTTTTAATCATTTCAAAAATGAGACTGTGAAAAGTATCAAATACAACGGGATCTTCTATTCGCAAACAAATTAATCCGTTAACGGTAAAGAACCGTCTGAAATTGATGCGCTTTTCCGTTTCCTGCCAGTGACAAAGTTCATAAAACTGCAGGTTGTGGATATCATGCAGGAGTTTTTCTTCAGAATTGTATTTCTTTAAGGTTCGATCTATAAATCGGGCAATACTTTTGTTTTTTTTGTACAGATCGTGTAATGCCTTTTTTATCTCCTCCCAGTGTGTATTTAAAAAAACCTTATCTGGTTGGGTGTCATCAGAAATATATTTCCTGAGTTGACCGGTAATAAGTTCAGGTACAGAATCTTTCTGCTCTTTTATGATTTGGTGAAAGGTTTTGAAATTTACAGGGTATACATTGTCGAAGTAATTCAGGGTAAAATTTCCTTTTCCCCAACCCAGTTTTATTTCCTGGTTTTTTATAGCACTATCAAGGTCTGATCCCAGGAAAGGAACCATAAGCCGGTTATCCGGCCCGGGAACTCCGGGTTGCAGGTCAAATATTTTATGGAAATCAGATAGTGTGCCTTTTTCCAGCACATCCATTAGCCATGAATTACCCTGGTGAAATGCCATGTGATTGGGAACGATATCCTGCAACCAGCCGATATTCTCCTTTTGCAGCAGCTCTCCAATACGCATGAAATCTTTTTTTGATGTGATTTCCGGATTAAACTTAACGGGGTTAATTACATCATAGCCGTGCTCGCTGCCGGGAGTAGCCTTGAAGATGGGTGATGAATATAGGGTACCTGCTCCCAGTAGTTTTAGGTATTTGATTTGTTTTTCCAGGTCTTTCAGGGTGAAAGATTTATGAAACTGGATGCGATAGGTAGATATGGGGTTATACATTTTTTTCTTTGTTTTGGAATTAAGCATAGGTATTTTCAATGCTGTTAAAAGCAATTATGAGTTCTTATCAAATTCTGTTAATCGCCCGACTTGAATATGGCAATGGACCTCCCTTCAGGTTCAGCAACAAAATTTTCATTATTCATTTGAAAAGGCATGACTTTATTGCTGATTTTTCCGGCCCACTTTTTATGAGCTGAGTATATCAACAACTCCGGATTTTTATCTTTAAGTTCTGAAATTTCTTCATGCAATTTCTTTTCAGAAAAATTCATGATAGCTACAAGTAAATTTTTGTCTGTTCTTCTTGAAAGTATTATTACATCTTTATCATTATTGCGTGCAAGGATCTGATCTCTTTTGCCGGGTTGCATAAGTTTTTCATTTTTACGCAATTCAATACATCTTTGATAAAATGCCAGGATTTTACTTTTATGATCGTGTTGATCAAAGTCCCATTTTAGTTTGGATTGATCAAATGTACTTTCAGCAAATGGATCAGGAGGGTTGGCGTCCTTCATAAAATCGCGGAATTCTCGTTTGCGGCCTTTACGAACCTGCTCTACCAGATGTTTGTCGCCATGACTGATAAAATACAGGAACGGGTTATCTTCTGCATACTCTTCACCCATAAATAACATGGGGATGTAGGGGCTTACAAACATGGCACCGGCAGCAAGTTTAAGGGTTTCAATATCAACCAGAGTGCTCAACCGGTCGCCCAGCATGCGGTTACCAACCTGGTCGTGATTCTGGGTAAATACCACAAACTTTTCACCCGGCAATCCTACTGTTGAAGTACCAAAGATCTTTTTACGGTGGTTTGAATAGGTTCCATTGTACACATATGCATGGTTGAACGACTTAACAAGGTGCTGAACTTTCCCGAAATCGGCATAATATCCGTTTTTTTCTCCTGTTAAGAAAGCATGCAGTGCATGGTGCCACTCATCGCACCACTGGGCATCCAGTCCGTATCCGTCATTATTGATGGGGCTGATGAAACGGGTATCGTTTAAATCACATTCGCCAATCAAAAAATGTTGCGAGCCGGTTTTTTGGTTTAGAAGCTGCACATGTTCACTCAACTCGCGCAGGAAATGTTTCGGACCAAAATCCTTTATGGCATGCACAGCATCCAGCCTCAATCCGTCGATATGAAAATCGCGCAGCCACATGAGTGCATTTTCAAGGAAATAGTTTCTTACTCCATCGCACCATGCATCATCAAAATTGATGGCTTTGCCCCAGGGAGTCTGATATTTACCGGTGAAATAAGGACCAAAGGCATTCAAATAGTTTCCTTCAGGCCCCAGATGATTGTATACTACATCAAGAATTACGGCTATGCCTTGTTCATGACATGCTTTAACAAGTTGTGCAAATTCATAAGCCCCACCATAAGCCTGATGCACGGCAAAAGGAAATACACCATCGTATCCCCAGTTGCGGTTTCCCGGGAAAGATGATACAGGCATGATCTTTATGGCGTTTATTCCCAGCTTTTTCAGGTAGGGTAATTTGCCGGCAATCCCCCTGAAAGTGCCTTCAGGACTGAAAGTGCCGGTGTGCAGTTCGTAAATGATAAGATCGCGGGTACTGATGCCTTTCCATTGCGGATGGTGAATCTTTCTTATCTCTTGCAGATCAATAAATCCGGATGCTTTGTGCACACCATCAGGTTGGGATAAAGATGCCGGATCGGGAAAAAGATCTTTGCTGTTTATCTCAATAAAATACCTGTCGCCGGGTTCTATATCCGGACAGTTATTTGCCCAGTATCCGTAAGGCATCTTTTCCAACGGAAATATATCTTTCCCTTCAACTTTAACGGCAATTTTTCGTGCATTTGGTGCCCAAACACGGACAACCGGAGTATTGTTATAAAAGTTGATTCCTGAGTTTCGTTGTTCTAACAAAGATGTATTCATGGTTCTTTCTGATCATTTGATAAATTGTACCCGACAGGTCATCCTAATTATGCTCCTGTTTTCTCATTGATCAACACAGTTACTGATCTTGATGGGGATGTAATGGTTTCATCTGCATTAAAAATTTCATGGTTTTCATGCAAAAAACCACCACGATCTGTATTCATAATTAACTTCCAGGGCGTACCCCATTCTTTTCCGGGCAGTGAAAATTGCATTTCTTCGTGATGCCCGTTAAATATGAGGTAGAAGTTATCATCTTTAATTTCTTTGCCATCAATTGTACGGTCTTGTATTCCGTCACCTGACAGGTAAACGCCCAAAGTACTCAGGTCTTCATTTTCCCAATCTTCAATGGTCATAATATTGCCATCGGGCAGAAACCATTCAATATCCTTGACTTTTGAACCGTTTACCGGTTCATACTTAAACCATTGTAATCTCGAAAAGACATTGTGTTTCAGTCTCAGATTGATCAGTTCTGATGTAAATTCAATCAGTTCCTGGTCAGCATTCTCCCAGTTTATCCATGATATATCGTTATCCTGGCAATAAGCATTGTTATTTCCATACTGAGTGCGCCCGGCCTCATCGCCTGCCACCAGCATGGGTATGCCTTGCGAAAGCAGCAATGTGCTGAGTAAATTCCTTACCTGCTTTTGGCGCAGTTTAATAATATTTTCGTCATCGGTAGGTCCTTCGGCACCGCAGTTCCATGACCGGTTATGGCTTTCACCATCCTTATTGTTTTCGCCGTTGGCTTCGTTGTGTTTTTCATTGTAAGACACCAGGTCTCTGAGCGTAAAACCATCATGGGCAGTAATAAAGTTAATGCTGGCCACCGGTCTGCGCCAGTCATCGTAGTAAAGGTCAGAGCTGCCTGTAAACCGCCATGCAAATGAACCTAGCTTTCTGTTCTCTCCCCACCAGAAGTCACGTATTACATCCCTGAAATCGCCGTTCCATTCCAGCCAGCCCTGGGGGAAATTCCCGACCTGGTATCCGTTTTCGCCAATATCCCAGGGCTCAGCAATCAGTTTAACCTGCGATAATACCGGATCCTGGTGTAACACATCAAAAAATGACCCCCATTTATCTACATCACTGAATTCACGTGCCAGTGCTGAAGCAAGGTCAAATCGAAATCCATCCACATGCATTTCTGTTACCCAATAGCGAAGGCTATCCATAATCAGCCTCAGTATGTTGGGATGAACCGTATTAAGCGTGTTGCCGGTGCCTGTGTAGTCCATGTAATACCGTCTGTCTATATCCACAAGCCGGTAGTACGATGCATTGTCAATCCCCCTGAAGCTTAGGGTTGGGCCCATTTCATTTCCTTCGCCCGTATGGTTATATACAACATCAAGAATCACTTCAATACCTGCTTCGTGCAGCGATTTTACCATGTTTTTGAATTCGTAGATCTGCTCTACACCAATTTGTGGCGTAGCTGAATACTCGGGATGGGGCGAAAAGAAATTGATGCTGTTATAGCCCCAGTAATTTCTTAAGCCTTTTTCAATAAGATGCCTGTCGTGTATAAAGTGATGCACAGGCATCAGTTCCACAGCGTTTACGCCCAAGCTTTTCAGGTAGTTGATCACATCAGGATGTCTCATGGCGGCGTAAGTTCCTTTGATTTCATCCGGTATTCCGGGAAATCTTTTGGTAAAACCCTTCACATGAAGTTCATAAATAACGGTTTTATTTAAGGGGATTTTCAGTTGGGTGTCGCCCAACCAGTCGAAATGATCATCAATTACCACTGCTTTGGGTACAAATGGAGCACTATCTGTTTCACTTAATGTGAGATCTTTTTTCTTATCTCCAATTTTATATCCAAACAATGCATCGTCCCATTTTTCGATACCGCTTAATGCCTTTGCATAAGGGTCAATACAAAGTTTAGCGGGGTTAAAGCGGTGACCATTTTCCGGTTCAAATGGTCCATGCACCCTGTATCCATATTGCTGACCAGGTTTAAGGCCCGGTATGTAAATATGCCAATGATTGTGGATGCGGTTTTTTATTGGTATACGGTGTGTTTCAACACCTTGTTCATCAAACAAGCACAGTTCTACATCTTTTGCATTTTCTGAAAAAAGGGCAAAATTTACCCCATTTCCGTCAAACAATGAGCCCAGGGGATAAGATCTCCCCGGCCAGCTTTCCATATTATTTTTCATGGCTAATATTGAAATTATGACAGAAAGTTAATTACAAAATCAATTTTTTTAACAAAAAGATTGAGAAAAACTTCAATTCTGTTGATATAAATTAAACAGTGATCTGATTTCTAATTTTCTGAAGAGCTTTTACAGGAGTGATAAGCGATTCGGGTTCATTTTGAATAAATTTCCGTATCTCTCTGATGGCTTTTTCGAAAATAAACAGATTAAGCAGAGCGTGTGTATGGCTGACATTGGAAGGAATAAACCCATATCCTTTAGCCTGGTTCAGGTAACTTTCAAGAAATACTGAAGTTAATTTCTCATTAAAATTTTCCATGAGATTTAACAGGAAGGTTTTATCAGCAGGGGAGAATTCCTGCCGGTAAAAATAACCCTTATTGATTGCATAATGAAATGAACTGATCATGGAAGCCACATCTTTCAACGGACAATGCTTGAGTTTCCTTACACTCATGGGGTATTCCACTTCCCCTTCAAAGTCAGTGGCAATAAAATCCTTTCCGGTAAAGAGTAATTTGTCGAGTTTGTAATTACCGTGGATCCTGATTTTCCAGGTATCAATCTTTTTACTTTCAAGAATGTTTTGAATGTATGAGAAGTATACCTCCTGGTCGTTGATGATTTCTTCAAGGTTGTTCCTTACATCAGGTTCAACATCATCAATCAGAGGTTTAATCATTGAAAATGACCTTTTTACAAAGGTGCGCATGGATTGATAAAGTGACTTCTGATACAATAATGAAAAGGGTTCAGGTTGAAAACCTTTTACTTCCTGCATTGAAGAAAGGGCGTTGTGCAATTCGGCAGTTCGTTTCCCCATTAATCCGATCATTTCGAGAAAGAACGGACCAATAGCTTCTTCCAGTTGCTGGTCATTTAGTGAGCCTGATTGAATAATTTCATCTTTTTCGCTAAGTACTTTATCAAAAAAGCTAGCAATGGCAGTTTGAAACATTTCCCAGGCATCTTCAGAATTGGGTATAATATCTACAAGCAGCGTAAGAGATGTATTTTCAAATTCGGGATGTATATAGTCGAGCCTTCCCACATAAGGAGATATATTTTCAAAATCACTGTGTCGTGTCAGGTTTTTTATGATTTCCACATCAGGGTTTTCACCTTCCTGCAGGCTGCGGTACATGCGGAAAAAATATTTATCACTGAAAGCAATAGATGTATTGGTTCTTCTGAAAGCAACCACATGAGGTTTCAGGGGCAACAATTCAGGATCAAGTTTTCGAAGACGACTTCCTGATGATCCTTCTATTTCACCATATAGTCCTTTGAGTTTTGATCGCTTACGTATTACTGTAAAAAGTTTATCCAAAAGCATGTGGTCATGCACTGCATCATAAAGTATGGCTTTATCATTGTCATATTTTATACTGGCAATAACAGCATCAGGATATTTACTTTTTATTTCAAGCATTCTGTTGTTTTGTGCAACAGATACCGGCATGAGAAAAATATCTTTATGCTCTTCAATCAGATCCATCTCTATCATAAAAAGATAAGATGGTATTTTTCTTGAGTTGACCGGGAATATATCAATGATATTTACATCACGAAGCTTCCGCGGGTTGCCTTTAAACCATTTGCTTCTGATAATAAAGTGATACAGAAGTTCCTTTATATTTTTCTGAAACTCTTTGTCTGGGTTAAACCATTGATCGCTCGAAATCTGTATTGTTTTGCAATCAGATGGCTTTTCTGTGATTTTCTTTGTATCTCTTTGAAGCTCAAACCAGAAGTAGTTCTTAAACTGCATGGAAAAAGACCATGGCTCATCGGTAATCATAGGGAAATCATTTCGGCTGAATGCTTCCATGGGTGTGTAGCCTGAATACTCATGCAGGTCGAGTTCAACATATTGCGAATACCGTGAAAGATTTACAACTATCAGTATAGTTTCTTCTTCAAGCTCTCTGACGAAGGCCAGAACTTTGGGGTTATTGGTATTGATAAATTTTATGCTTCCTCTGCCGAATGCCTGGTATTGCTTTCTTTTGGCTATCACTCTCCGTATCCACCATAAAAAAGAATTAGGTTTTCGTTCGTTGTTTTCCACATTTACTGTGGTATAATGATAGTTATAGTCAATAACCACCGGCAGGAATAATTTCTGTGGGTCGGCGCTGGAAAAGCCGGCATTCTTGTCGGGCGACCATTGCATGGGTGTTCTCACGCCATCGCGATCACCAAGATAATAGTTATCGCCCATCCCGATTTCATCACCATAATATACAATTGGAGTACCGGGCATTGAAAACAGCAGGAAGTTCAGTAGTTCGATGGTGCGGGTGTCGCCACCAAAAAGCGGGAACAGCCTCCGTCTGATACCCACATTTACTCTTTTGCGCGGATCTTTCGCAAAAGTTTTGTACATATAGTCGCGTTCTTCATCAGAAACCATTTCGAGGGTCAGCTCATCATGGTTTCGCAGAAAAATAGCCCATTGGCAGTTATCGGGGATCTGGGGGGTTTGCTCCATGATGTCTACAACCGGGAAACGGTCTTCCATGCGTAAAGCCATATAAAGTCGGGGCATCAGCGGAAAATGAAAGGCCATATGACATTCGTCTCCATTGCCAAAATAAGCCCGTGAGTCGTTGGGCCATTGATTGGCTTCGGCCAGCAAAAGCTTGTCGTGGTAGTTATCATCAACATATTTTCGAAGGGCTTTCAGATATTTGTGGGTTTGGGGTAGATTTTCGCAATTGGTGCCTTCCTCTTCAAAAAGGTAAGGTATTGCATCAAGCCTGAAACCATCCACACCCATCTCAAACCAAAAATCCAGTATTTTAAATATTTCTTTCTGTACCCTGGGATTCTCGAAATTCAGATCGGGCTGGTGAGAGTAAAACCGATGCCAGTAGTATGCTTTGGCCTCATGGTCGTATGTCCAGTTCGAAACCTCAAAGTCCTGGAAGATAATACGGGCGTCTTTGTATTTTTCTGTATTATCGCTCCACACATAAAAATCGCGGTAAATGCTTCCGGGTTTTGCCCTGCGTGCACGCTGAAACCATTTGTGATCAGTTGATGTATGATTGATTACCAACTCAGTTATAATACGCAAGCCTCTTTTATGGGCTTCTTTTACAAATCTTTTAAAATCTGTAAGGGTACCGTAAGCGGTATGAATGTTATTAAAATCAGCTATATCATATCCGCCATCTCTCAGTGGCGACGGATAAAACGGAAGCAACCACAAGGTGTTTACACCCAAACTCTGAACATAATCAAGCTTAAGCATCAGGCCCCTGAAATCGCCTATGCCATCGCCATTGCTGTCAAAAAAGGATCTTACGTGTAACTGGTAAATGATTGCATCTTTGTACCACAGTGGGTTTCTTTCCGTAAACTGGCTATTTGATGTCATAAAATACTATGCTTTAGATAGGGTATTGCAGTGAAACAAAGCCAATACTTTACAGGATTTGTTTCTTAAGTTCTGCAAATGATACATTTATATTTCTTACATTCAGAAAAAAAGTTCATCCAAATAAAATGTAAAGATAAAAAGACATTTTTATTACTATTATCCTGTTCCAACAAATTATTCATTTAAATAAATGTAAAACCGGGTATAAACAAAATATAACCTTTGGGTTTTATGTTTATATAGTATAAATTAATTTCAGGAGGAATTATTATGAAAACTACTGCTTTAATGTTCTTTGTTTTTCTGTTTACAATTGTGCAAAATGCACAGGCCGGTTTTTCTTTCGGGATGATCGTTTCACCTCCCGATACGCTCAGTTTTGAGTCATCTGACAATGATGATGAAACAGAGTATGAGCTTATAATTCTTGACCCTGGATTCGACCAGTGGTTTGCCCGGAATTCAACGCCAATGAACTTTTATGATCTCAGTTACCTTGAAAACTGGAACCGCCAGCTTGCACGACAATGGAATACAAAACTGGGGACATCAGGACGCTGGGATTGTGCCCCGCAAACTTACCTTGATTACAATCCGCGTATTGATTATGGAAAAGAACTCAATTACAAACTTTTCTTTTATTTCAGATATATGCATGAAAAGTGCCGTATCTTTGATCAAACTCCGGGTGAGTGGCGGAATTAACTGCTTTAAAAATCAGGCCGACAGGATCTCTGCAATGTTTTTCAGTTCCATATTAAAAGATTTGTGATACTTGATGGATTTATTGAATGGGGTGAACACAATTTCTCTGTTTACTGAACCTACCATCACGCCATGCCTGCCATCAACCAGGCCTTTTACTGCCTGAAATCCCCAACCGCTGGCTATAATACGGTCGAAAGCAGAGGGAGATCCTCCTCTCTGGATGTGGCCCAGAATTGTTACCCTGGTATCCATATCGGGAAAACTTTCTTTTACAATCTTCTTTACTTCCATAGCACCCCCAAACTCAGAACCTTCGGCCACAATAACTATTGCTGAACTATCTTCATCGTGAAACCCTGATTTCAGTGCTTTGAGCAAATCATCCACATAGGTTTTTTTCTCAGGAATAAGGATCTTCTCAGCTCCGCTTGCCAAACCACTTCTAAGGGCAATGAAACCGGCATCGCGGCCCATTACTTCTATTATAAATAGTCTGTCATGCGAGTGGGCAGTATCCCTGATTTTATCTACCGCACTCACAACCGTATTTACTGCTGTATCATAACCTATGGTGTAATCTGTGCCGCAGAGATCATTGTCAATGGTTCCCGGCAGGCCAATTACCGGAAAATCAAATTCCTTTTCAAAAATACTTGCTCCTGTAAATGTACCGTCACCCCCAATAACCACCAGAGCCTCAATATTTTTTTTCTTCAGATTTTTAAAAGCCTTCTGCCGGCCTTCCTTTGTCTTAAATTCTTCACTACGGGCACTTTTCAGTATTGTGCCCCCCATGTGAATAATATTGTACACTGAATTTCTGTTCAGAGGAACCATCAGGTCATGAATCATCCCGAAATAACCCTTTTGTATACCAACCGTTTCAATTTTGTAATGTAATCCTGCTTTTACTACAGCTCTGATGGCTGCATTCATTCCCGGTGAGTCGCCTCCGGAGGTTAAAACTGCGATTTTTTTGATAGCTGCCATATCATCTCTTATTTATGTATGACAAAGTTAAAATAAAGACTGATGAAAAGAAAATACATGAATTATGAAGGCTTTATTATTCCACCAAAGTAAGTTTATCGGCAAATTCATCCATGTTTTTTTTGATTCTTTGCGTATCGGGATGGTCCTCACCCAAAATATTGATTGACATGGCCAGGGCATTATCAAAATATTCTTTACATAATGAATATTTACCCTGCTGGCCATAGAGGTCTGCAATAAACCTTAAAACTTTACTTATATAATGATGCTCATTTCCATAATTCTTTTGTAAAATTTTCAGGGCAGTAAAATACTTTTCTTCCGCTTTATCGTATTGTTGCGCATAGAAATCAATAAGGCCAAGGGTTTGATAAGTGTCGGCCAGGAAAGGATGCGATTCACCCAGGTTTCTGATGTCTAATTCAAGTGAACGGGTTAAATATTCCCGGGCTAATGAAAAATTTCGCTGGTGATAAGCAGAATTACCCAGGTTGAGAAGTGTTGATGAAACATTATTATGATTTTCGTCAAATATTTCCAGGTAGTATGCAAGTGCAATCTGATTGAGAGAGTCGGATATTTTATATTCTTTAAGCTGATAATATTTACCGGCCATATTTGATAGTGTGACTAGTGTTGAAGGTTTATCTTCTCCATAAATTTTCTTTTTTAGCCGGTATATTTCATGGTCAATTTCAAGAGCTTTTTCGATTTCTCCTTTTTTGGAAAGTAATGTGGAGTAAAGTCCTTTTCCCATAATTATTGTGCTGTTTACATCTGAACCCAGCTTATCGCCCATGGAAAGGGCTTCAAGAACTAATTCTATACCTTCGTCATATCTGGAAAGATAATTTAATGCATATGCCATATTGATTTTCGCTCTCACTTTTTCAATGTGTGGCCCGTCAATTTGTTTATCAAGCATATCAAAAGCTTTTTCTGCATTTTTAATACATTCATCATATTGAGCCATATTTGTTTTTATTCTGGCTTTGGTATTTAAAGCCTCCGCAAATTTCTCAATATCTTCATGTGAGCCCATCTTTTCATACATTTCAATTGCAATGTCGATAATGCTATCCGCTTTCTCATATTCCGAATTATTTCTGAAATATCCCGCCAGATGGGTTAATATTAAAGCTTTATTGATTTCATTCTTTTTGTTTTCCGCTACCAGATTCTGTTTGGATAAAGCATCGAAAAATAAATCTTTTCCTTTATGCCAAAACCCCATTTTTGAATAGATCCTTCCTGTTAAGTAATATAACTCCACCTGCAGTTCAGGCTGTTCATCGAGTGATTCAATTCGGGGTAAACTGTTTTCAAGCAGTTCGTAAACTGTGAGGGTATCACCCCTGGCCATTTCGGGGTCGGCCGATTCAAAAACATCCAGAACAAATGCAAGAATATGCTCTGCTCTTTCCTTCTCTTGAAAGGTTTTTCGAAACTGCGATATCAGGAACGCCAGAGATATAAGTAAGGCAATATTGAACAGGGTAAACATCCATACTTTTATCTTATTACGGGCGTAGCTTTTGCGCAGCCTGTATCCCAGATCAGCCGGATGCGAATGCAGGATGCGGTTGTTGAGCGTGTTATGCAGGTCGTGGCTCAGGGCACCAACCGATTCAAATCTTTCGGAAGGTTCCTTTGCCAGGCATTTGTGTAAAATGGCATCCAGGTCTTCAAAAAGCAGTGAGTTTTTTTTGGCTGCAGAACCCGATGCATTCTGCCGGCTTTGAAAAATATCATTTCTGAAGTTTGGGTTTTCCTGTTTGAAGTTATACAGCTTTCCGGTGAGCAGGTTGTAAAGCACCAGACCCAGTTTGTAAATATCGGATGCCACCGATGGGCCCGCACCATGAAACTGCTCGGGAGATGCATACTGCAGTGTTCCTTCAAATGCAGTGCTTTTGGTTTCTTCTTTTTCCTGGCTGAATAGTACCTGTGAGATTCCGAAATCCAGCAGTTTTACATTCCCGCTTTTGTTGACCATGATATTGGCAGGTTTGATATCATGGTGCACAATCAGCTTGCTGTGTGCATACTGCAGGGCATCGCAAACCTGTGTATAGAGCCGTAGCATATCCTTAATACCAAGGTTGTTTTTTTTGCAGTAGCTGTCAATGGCTTCTCCTTCCACATATTCCATGATGATGTAGGGATGGCCCTGTTCGGTAATACCCCCGTCGTATAACTGTGCAATATGCGCATGATTGATACCGGCCAGGATCTGTTGTTCACGCCTGAACCGGTCTTTCATAAACTCTGTATTACCCCTTACTTTCATAACCTTAACGGCCACTTTCTGATCAAACTGACCGTCGGCACGCTGGCATAAAAATACCTTTGACATGCCACCCCGCCCGATCTCTTTCATGATACGGAATTTATCAAACAGGTCACCCGGTTGGTATTCATCCATATCCTTTTGCCTGGCAAAGTCATCATCAATATTCCGGTTCAGGGCATCAAAGAAAGCATCGGCCCTGGGCGAACTTTTCAGCAGTTTGAGCAGGTAAGTATCCATACCTGATTCTTTCTCCTGTTCGTTGCATTGGGTTTGGAGCCATTTGTGCCAGCTTTCGGGTGGCATTTCAAGGGCCATACTGTAGAGATCAGAGATTCGCTCCCAGTTAAATTTATCAGAGTCAGACATAGGGTAAGGAATTTTTATTGTTCATTGAGTTCAACATAGAGCCATGCCCTGGCCAGGTTCCATGATCGTTTTACAGTAGAAGGGCTGATGTTGAGTGCCACTGCAGTTTCTTCAACCGACATACCGCCAAAGAACCGGCATTCCACAATCTTTGCCTGGCGTTCATCCTGTATCTCCAGTTTTTTAAGGGCATCGTTAAGCAGAAGCAGGTCTTCGGCAGTTTGATGACTTACATCGAGATTGTTTTCTATTTCGTCAAGCTCTAATCTCCTTGGGTTTTCACCCCGCTTCTGTGCCCTTTTTCGCATGGATGCATTCAAAAGGATCTGCCGCATTGCAATGGATGCAACATACAAAAAATGTGAGCGGGTTTCTATGGTAGATGAGCTGGAATGCATCAGCTTCAGGTAAGTTTCATGAACAATGGCTGTAGTATTATATGTATCCAGG
>JBHEOF010000038.1:0-245 GCA_046261715.1 Bacteroidales bacterium | reverse complement strand
ATGTTTTCATATTCTGATCTTTTGATAATGAGTAATTTACTTTTCCGGAGAAAACTAATTGTGTAAACCATTGATTATATCTAAATTTAAACATAATTCACGACAAATCATAAAATAATTATTATTTGGCAATTTATTTTCAGGATGATGAACCAATATGGGAAAAAATTTTGTAATAATGTTTGTCACAATAAAAAGTGAAGATTTTATTGATAAATATTATTCAGATTATAATCATTGTATTC
>JBHEOF010000037.1:22308-30383 GCA_046261715.1 Bacteroidales bacterium | reverse complement strand
GAAAAATATCCTGTGGCACAACAGCCATCTGGCTTCGCAGCGCTGAAAGGGGTATTTTACGATTGTCAATCCCATCGAAAAGAATTCTTCCTTCTGTGGGATCGTACAACCTGAGCAATAAAGACACAAAAGTTGATTTTCCTGCACCGCTGGGACCCGCCAATGCAACAAGGGAATCGGGTTTAATTTCTGTATCAATGGTTTTTAATACCTGGAAGTCTGGCCTGTTAGGATAACTGAAATTAACCTGTTCAAAACGGATGCCGCCCCTCAGTGTATGATGGGGCTCATGAGCCGGAAGTTTATTGACCGGCTCCGGCAACTCATTAAAGATCTCCATCAGGTCTTCAGTGGCACCGATAAATTTCTGCACCCGCGCAAAAACATCAGCCATGCCGCCAATGGTACCACCTATAAATACCGTGTATATCACAAAAGAAAACAGTTCACCTGTAGCCAGTTCACCACTGGCCAACAGTATGGAGCCTCTCCATATCACAGCCACCATAGTGCCAAAAAGACCCAGAATGATAAAGGAAGAAAAGGCTCCGCGTAATTTACCGTTTTTAATTCCTGTTTGTGCTATTTCGCGGGTTTTTAAACGATACCGGGCCATTTCAAAGAACTCGTTCGTAAATGCCTTTACACTCTGAATTCCCTGTAGAGTTTCTTCTACTATGGTATTGGATTCAGCCACCTGTGCCTGGGCCCGTTTGCTTAACTTTCGGATATATCGTCCGAAAAAAACTACCAGTATCACTACAACAGGAACAATAGCCAGCATAAACAAAGTCAGTTTAAAAGAAGTAATAAGCATTAGTGCTATTCCGCCAGTGATCACAAGCAATTGCCTTATAAACTCGGCCAGAGTTGTGGTAAGGGCATCCTGCAGCAGGGTTATATCTGAAGATATTCTGCTGTTTAGTTCACCCACCCTTCTTTGCTGAAAAAACTTCATGGGTAATTTAATCAGATGATTGTATGTACTTTGACGCAAATCGGCCAGCGTTTTTTCGGCCACACGTACAAAAAGAAATATCCTGAAATATGAAAATACCGACTGTATAATCAATACTAATGCAAGAATCATTGCTATTCGATTAATCTCTTTACCCAGCATTCCCTGGTTTCCTAAGTCGACTATCTCGCCCAGCAGCTTAGGGAAAGCAAGACTGGCTGCACTTGATCCCAAAAGAAATAACATCCCAAGGCCATACTCCCACTTGTAGGGCTTTAAATAGCGGTAAAGTCTGAAGAGTCTGCGCAAACCTGTGATGGTTATTTTCTTATTCAGGGTTTCATCGGTCATATCAAGAAAAATTCGTTCTTCAATTAAAAACTTATCTTAAAACACATGAAGTTCAACTTATGTTGTCAATACTGCATTTTTTAATTCACCAAAGCTCCCTATCTTTTCCGATAATCAGGTTAATACATTTTTTTAAAAAAGAAAAAATTCATCTTAAACCATTTCTGTGATGTTCAAAATCAATTTTATGACTATGTTTGAACATGCTTTTTAAATTTGAAAAAACAGGACTATGAAGAAATATTACTACGGATTATTTCCATTGATATTGTTGTTCTTATTAATCAATTGTACCATGCAGGAAGAACCGAACTATGGCATTTTTACACAATCCCGGGACGTGGGAAATGTGAATTACAAAGGTAAAACAGCATACGAACCATCTACCGGAAAATATTTGCTTTCAGGCAGCGGTAGCAACATGTGGCACGATACCGATGAATTCCATATCGTATGGAAAAAAGTCAGGGGAGACTTTATATTGTACTCCAATATAGCATTTCAGGGCGAAGGAGTGGATGACCACCGCAAGGCAGGATTGATCATACGAAAATCACTTGATACATCTTCGCCATATGTAAGTGCTGCTTACCATGGCGATGGGCTGGTATCCATGCAATACCGGCTAAAAGATGGGGGACCTACGGATGAGTTCCGGCATTCTGAAAGTTTTGCCGGTATTCTTCAGATGGAAAGAACGGGCAATAAGATTGTCGTGCAGGCATGTCAGCCGGGCGATCCGCTTGCCAAAACCGGGTCATTAGAGCCGGACTGGCTTGAAGATGAGCTCTATGTGGGTCTGTTTGTATGTGCTCATAACGCTGATGTAATTGAAACCGCGGTTTTTACTAATACGCGGCTTTCAATCCCAATTGGAGATGGATTTACTCCCTATCAGGATTTTGCGGGATCAAGGGTAGAGATACTGGATGTGGAAACCGGATTGAGAAAAGTTGTTTACGAAACGCATGATAATCTTGAAGCACCCAACTGGTCACCCGATGGGAAGTACCTCATTCTGAACGGACGTGGACTGCTTTATCGTGTAAATATTGACAGTGGTGTAAAAGAACAAATCAATACCGGTTTTGCCACTTCTCTCAACAATGACCATGGTATTTCGCCTGATGGCTCCCAACTGGTGATTAGTCATCATGTAGATGATTTGCCACCCGGCCAGAACTCTATAATTTTCACCTTGCCCATCGAAGGGGGAACTCCAATAAAGGTAACAGAAAAGGGGCCATCTTACTGGCATGGCTGGTCGCCTGATGGAAGATACCTGATATACACTGCCCATAGAAACGGGCAATGGGACATTTTCCGCATTCCGGCAGAAGGGGGTGAAGAAGTACAATTGACAAATAGCCCCGGACTGGATGATGGGTCAGAATATTCTTATGATGGTAAATACATCTGGTTCAATTCTGTGCGGACAGGTAGCATGGAAATATGGCGAATGAATGCCGATGGCAGTAATCCGGTACAGATCACCAATGATGAATACCAGAACTGGTTCCCACATCCTTCGCCCGATGACAGCCAGATCGTTTTCCTGTCCTACCTGCCCGATGTGGCCCCGGGAGATCATCCTTACTATAAACATGTTATGCTGCGGATCATGGACACCGTTACTTTCCGGCCAAGAGTAATAGCCCATCTTTATGGTGGTCAGGGCACCATCAATGTTCCTTCCTGGTCGCCCGATGGAAAGAAAGTGGCGTTTGTGAGTAACACATTAGCGGATTTATCAAAATGAAAGGAGATGGCAGGGCAATTTTGCCCCATTGGACTTTTACGAAACAAGTCCGGTAAACTATTAATGTCTATTTGATTAAACATTCGGTGTGTTTTTTTCATAATTCCTGGTAAATAAAAACAATTCTTAGTTTTTGTTGTTTCCGAATAATTAGCAAACTATTAAAATCTGATAATTATGACCACACTCAAACCCGGAGACAAAGCCCCCGATTTCAATGGAAAAGACGAGAATGGAAAAGAAATCAAACTTGCCGATTTCAAAGGAAATAAACTGGTGATCTATTTTTATCCCAAAGACAGCACTCCAGGCTGCACATCGCAGGCCTGCAATCTGAGGGATAACTATGATGTATTGCTCAGCAAGGGATATAAGGTAGTAGGTGTTAGCGCCGACAGCGAAAAATCGCACCAGAAATTCAAGGAAAAAAATAATCTGCCTTTCCCGCTTATCGCCGATACCGAAAAAGAAATCCTAAAGGCTTTTGGCGTATGGGGCCCCAAAAAATTCATGGGCAAGACCTATGATGGAATCCACCGCACCACTTTTGTTATTGATGAAAAAGGTGTGATTGAAGAAGTAATTGCCAAGGTAGATACGAAAAACCACACTGCGCAGATTATTCCTGCGTAAGCTTTTTTTTGACCGAATCAAACCAGAAACCGCATCAATTAACTTTTGCTAATTGATGCGGTTTGTTTATTATCCCTAATGGTACATAAAATCCTGCATTTTATAATGAGCGGAATTTCGTCAGCATCCCACATTTGACATTTGATCCTGTATGAAAGGGACTTCTGACCTTTGGTTCTCAGCATCCCACATTTGACATTTGACATCAAACATCTGACATCAAACATCTGACATCAAACATCACTACACCCCCGTCTTCCTATCCCACAGCTCAATATGCTCTCTTGATGAGTAGCGAACGTTTTCCCTGACTGCTATTTCTACAACTGTGTTTCTTATTCTGTGCAGTCCTTCGCGGGTGCCACCCAGCGGCATGAGGATAATTTGCTTTCGTTTTATTAAACCGGGTTTCAGGAAGAATTCTTCAATCTCATCCCAGTCTTCATTCTGGGCTACTACAAATTTAAACCAGGCATTGTCAAGTGAAGAAAGATGTTTGATGATTGCAGGCCGGTATCGCAGTTTGTCGGGATTGCCGCTGTGTTTGAGTTTAGGACTGTTGTTCCATACGTCGATCAATCGGGTAAACTCCGGATCGGGCATCAGCGTGCATTCATTTTCGATCTCGGTGAAAGGCTTAAAGCCGTAGCGCTCTGTAAATTCCTGCAGGAAAAGAGTGAGCCCCTTTTGTTGTTTCATGGGGCTTCCGCCGGTGAGTATCAGATGTTGTCCGCTGCGCAGTTTTTCCACCATATCCGTTTCATCAATCAAAATAAACAACTCATCAAAAGTGTAGGGATTTCCGGCTCTCCATACTTCTTTGGTATCGCACCACCAACAGTTCTGCGTACAATGCTGTACCCTGAGAAATGCTGCAGGTTGACCCAGATTGATGCCTTCTCCCTGTATAGTATCGTAAAAAAATTCGGCAACTTCAAGATAAGGTTCTTTATCCGGTTTGGTTTTTTGAAATTTTGGATGGGAGCCTATGATGGTTTTAACAAATTTCATATATGATAAATCACGATAAGGGTTGTGAATTTTTCTCAGAAAATCATTTTCCGCATTTTAATAATATCTGTAAATAACATCTTTGTTAATGATTTTGTTGATAGGTAAATTTAAAGATGCTATAACAAAAGTAAGCATTCTGTGTTTTGAAATCTTTTTTCATAATTTTGATTGATGATACAAGATAAAGAATATCAGGCCATACTAAAATAATTGGATCGAATGAAAGAAAGCCAGCGAGTAATCATAAAAAAAACTGAAGATTTTGTAAAAAAGGAACTTTCCGATGCTGAGAGCGGGCATGACTGGTGGCATATCTGGCGGGTGTGGAAACTTTCGGTCAAAATTGCACAATCAGAACAAGTTGATTTGTTTGTTGTGGAGCTGGGAGCTTTGCTTCATGATATTGCCGATTCAAAATTTCACGATGGAAATGAAACCCTTGGGCCGCAAAAAACCCTTAGTTTTCTGGAATCTCTTGGGGTTGATGAATTTGTAATTGATCATGTAGTAAAAATAGTAGCAAATATTTCTTTTAGTGCCGGTAAGGAAAAACAATCCTTCCGTTCAAAGGAACTGGATATTGTTCAGGATGCTGACCGGCTGGATGCATTGGGTGCCGTTGGTATTGCAAGGGCCTTCAATTATGGTGGATTTAAAAACAGGGAAATATTCAATCCGGATATCAAACCCAATCTGAACATGACCAAAGAAGAGTATAAAAGAAATAATGCTCCCACCATCAACCATTTTTATGAAAAACTCCTTTTACTGAAAGATAAGATGAATACTGATACCGGGAAAAAAATGGCCATTCAACGGCACGAATTTTTAGAAAAATATTTAGAACAGTTTTATCAGGAATGGGAAGGTAGTTTATAGGCAATCAGTGAAATTGGAAATTCATTTTACACACAGCTGACTATTAGTAAAATATTTTTAGTGTCTGCAGGTCAGTCTGCTAATAATCACTTGGTTTTTTCTGAATTCTTTTTAAGGTTTGAAGGTGAATTTCAAAATTTATATGGTAATTTCGCTCCTGTTGGTTGAATTTTTTGTATATTTAAATAAAAGATATTACTAAATATTTTCATTTTAACAAGCTTATGAGTAAAGAAAAAGAGAATGGAAAAAATGTAAATGCCGAAAAACTGAAGGCATTGCAACTTACCATGGATAAGATTGAAAAATCCTATGGTAAGGGAACCGTTATGAAGCTGGGTGATTCGCCGGCGGTGAGTGTCAGCAGTATCTCATCTGGAAGTATTGGCCTTGACCATGCATTGGGAATAGGCGGTTTCCCCAAAGGACGAATTGTTGAGATCTATGGTCCTGAATCCTCAGGTAAAACAACACTGGCCATTCATGCCATTGCCGAAGCACAAAAAGCCGGTGGAATAGCTGCCTTCATTGATGCAGAGCACGCTTTCGACAGCACTTACGCAAAGAAGCTTGGTGTCGATATCGACAATCTTCTTGTTTCACAGCCCGACAATGGCGAACAGGCTCTGGAAATTACAGAAAACCTTATACGGTCAGGTGCCATTGATATCATTGTCATTGACTCGGTTGCTGCACTTACACCCAAAAGTGAAATTGAAGGTGAAATGGGTGATAGTAAAATGGGGCTTCAGGCCCGTTTGATGTCGCAGGCTCTCAGAAAACTGGCCGGTACCATCAACAAAACCGGTTCTTGCTGCATATTTATCAACCAGTTACGTGAAAAGATCGGCATCATGTTTGGCAATCCCGAAACAACTACCGGTGGTAATGCACTGAAGTTTTATTCTTCCGTGAGGCTGGATATTCGGCGTATTTCGCAGATCAAGGAAGGTGATAGTGTAACCGGCAACCGGGCAAGGGTTAAGGTCGTAAAAAATAAAATTGCTCCCCCGTTCCGTCAGGCTGAATTTGATATCATTTATGGTGAAGGGATCTCCAAAACAGGAGAGATCATCGACCTTGCCGTGGACTATAATATCATTAAAAAAGCCGGCTCATGGTTCAGCTACGGCGATACCAAGCTCGGGCAGGGCAGGGATGCTGTGAAAAGTCTGCTGACAGACAACCCAGAACTGGCCGAAGAAATTGAAGCAAAAATCATCGAAGCTCTTTCAGCAAAAAAATAATAATTCTATAGATTCTTAAAGTGGTCAGACGACTTTCAGCTCGCCTGACCACTCTTTTTACTCTGCGACTTCCCGTCTCCCCGGTGTAAATTAAATACTTTCCATCAGCAACACACTCTCCACATGCTGCGTATGCGGAAACATATCCACAGCCTGTACTTTTTTTACCTTGTAACTGTCCGATAACATTTCAATATCACGGGCCTGAGTTGCAGGGTTGCAACTTACATAAACAATTCTGTCAGCTTCTGATGCAATAATTTGTTTCAGAACATCGGGGTGCATGCCTGCTCTGGGCGGGTCTGTAATAATAACATCGGGTTTGCCATGAATTTCCATGAATTCTGTTGTGAGAACTTTTGCCATATCGCCTGCTTCAAATACCAGGTTATTTAATCCGTTCATGGCCGAATTATCTCTTGCATGCAAAACAGCTTCTTCGATATACTCAATACCCACTACTTTTTTTGCCTGCCGGGCAACAAAATTGGCAATGGTACCGGTGCCGGTATACAGGTCATAAACCAGCTCGTTTCCGGTTAGCCCTGCAAAATCTCTCGCCACTTTATAAAGTTCATAGGCCTGCCGGCTATTGGTCTGGTAGAATGATTTGGGGCCAATCTTAAACTTCAGTCCTTCCATTTCTTCCATCAGATAAGGTTCTCCTGCAAAATGAACCGGCTCCAGATCTGCAATACTGGTATTTTGCTTATCATTGATCATGTAATAGACAGAAATGAGCTCAGGAAAACTCTCAACAATATGTTTAAGCAAACTATCACGTTTTTCTTCCTCACCAGAAAAAAGCACCAGGATAAGCATAAACTCTCCTTTTTCATTGTTGCGGATGATGATATTGCGCAACAAACCTGTTTTTGTTCTGAAATCATAAAAGTCAATGTTATTTTTTGTTGCGAATTCTTTTATGCCCAGTCTTATATGATTGGAAGGTTCGGGTTGCAACCAGCATTTTTTTATATCAAGCACTTTATCGTAAAACCCGGGTATATGATAGCCCAGTGCTTCCAGGTTTGTAATTTCTTCTCCGCTTTGAATTTCATCGGGAGTGAGCCATCTGCGACTGGCAAAAGTATATTCGAGTTTGTTACGGTAAAACCGGGTTTGCTCAGAGCCCTGGATAGGAATTAACTCGAATGGATAATTTACTTTACCGATTCTTTCAATATTGTCGGTTACCTGTTTTTGTTTGTATCTGAGTTGGTCAACATAACTT
>JBHEOF010000037.1:0-22298 GCA_046261715.1 Bacteroidales bacterium | reverse complement strand
TTTGCAGCCGCCACAAATACCAAAATGCTCGCAAAAAGGTTCGGTTCGGGAGTCTGATTTTTCATGAAATTTGATGATCTCTCCTTCCAGATGCCTGCGGCGGGTTTTTTTGATTTGAATATCTACCACATCTCCCGGGGCACCATAATTCACAAAGATCACCATGTCATTATGCCGGGCAATGGCTTTGCCTTCGGCAGCTACTCCTGCTATAGTAATATTTTCGATAATCTTATTAAATAAATGTCGCTTGTTGCTTCTGCTCATTCTCTGTAATTTTGAGCAAAGATAAAAAGAGTTTAATGGTAATTGAAGGGGTTAAACAATTTAAGAATGCAGGGTTTAGTATATTTATAGTTTATTTAACTCAATCAATATTTCGGATTTAGCTTTGCTAAGTTCACCTGTGGCTTGGTTCGAATTTTCAATCGGTTATATGCATAAATAGCCTAAATTGTAATATTCTGTTTTAATGAAAAATCTCCCAAATCATATCATCTTTTTCGACGGTGTTTGCAACCTCTGCAACAGCTCGGTAAATTTTGTAATCCGTCACGACAAGCGAAACATTTTTCATTTTGCATCCTTACAATGGGATGTTGCCAGGGAATTGCTTCCCGAAAATTATCCTGAAGAAGATGATTATCAAACCATTCTGTATTATGAAAATGGAAAAATTTTTGAAAAATCAACAGCGGTTCTACGAATTGCCAGGCTACTTGGGTTCCCATGGAAAGCTGCATACGGTTTTATCATTGTGCCGGAATTTATTCGCGATGCCATTTATATGTTTATAAGCCATAACCGCTATAAATGGTTCGGGAAAAGAGATAAGTGTATGATTCCCTCTCCTGAGCTAAAAAATAAATTTCTTAATTCGTCGCTTTAAAATACTGTTGGCCAACTTTCCCGATCGTTTAATCTAATGTTTTAGTTTTCAGAAAAGTGAAGCCATTTTCTTTTGATTTTAAATCCAAACCTTTTTCCTATATTTGCCCCTGAATTACCCATATATCAAATAAAACAAAACATAAAACTAACCAATAAAAAAGGAGATTTATTATGACTAACGTAATGACGGAAAAGCTAAATTCTCAGCAGCTTATTGATATGGAAGACAAATACGGAGCGCATAATTACCATCCACTGCCCGTAGTTCTTTCACGTGGTGAAGGAGTACATGTATGGGATGTGGAAGGAAAGCGTTATTATGATTTTCTTTCTGCTTATTCTGCTGTGAATCAGGGTCATTGCCATCCCAAAATTTTTGAAGCACTGGTTGATCAGTCCAAAACTCTGGCTCTGACATCCAGAGCATTCCATAACAATGTTCTTGGACGGTATGAGAAATATGTAACCGAATATTTTGGTTACGACAAGATTCTTCCTATGAATACCGGGGCAGAAGCAGTTGAAACAGCTATAAAACTTACACGCAAGTGGGCATACAAGAAAAAAGGTATTCCTGAAAACATGGCGAAAATTGTAGTGTGCGAAAACAATTTCCACGGACGTACGACTACCATCGTTTCTTTTTCGAATGACCCTGACGGATACGGAGATTATGGCCCGTTTACTCCTGGTTTTATCCGTATTCCTTACAATGATGCCGATGCGCTGGCAGAAGCCCTGAAAGATCCCAATGTAGCCGGATTTATGGTAGAGCCTATCCAGGGTGAAGCAGGTGTTTTTGTGCCTTGCGATACTTACCTTCCAAAGTGTAAAGAGCTTTGTGAAAAACATAACGTACTGTTTATAGCAGATGAAGTTCAAACCGGTATTGCCCGCACAGGGAAACTGCTGGCTTGTGACCATGTAAACGTAAAACCCGACGTACTGATTCTTGGAAAAGCTATCAGCGGTGGTATGTATCCTGTATCAGCTGTTCTGGCAAATGATGACATTATGCTGGTTATCAAGCCTGGTCAGCATGGTTCAACTTTCGGTGGAAATCCCGTTGCTGCGCGTGTTGCAGTGGCAGCTCTTGAAGTAATTAAAGATGAAAAGCTGGCTGAAAGAGCAGAGCGCCTTGGTAAGATTCTTCGTAAAGAATTAAGAGCTATTAAATCCGAACTGATTACCAAAGTAAGAGGAAAAGGTTTGTTAAACGCTATCGTTATAAAACCCAAAAACGGTAAGGAAGCATGGGATGTATGCGTAAAAATGGCTGAAAACGGTCTGCTTGCAAAACCAACGCATGGTGATATTATCCGTTTTGCACCTCCTCTGGTCATTACAGAAGAACAATTGATGGAATGTGTGGAGATCATCCGCAAATCTGTTGCCGCATTTGAATAAAAAGTATTTATGTATAAAAAAAAGAAAACGGTCCGGACTTCATTGTCCGGACCGTTTTCTTTTTACAAAAAAAGCCGGATAAATTTTCATCCGGCTTATGTATAATAATCACCCTAAAACTTTTTAGTTTACGAGGCCTTCATATCTTTTTTCAACTTCGGCCCAATTGACCACATTCCAGAAGGCGTTAACATAATCTGGTCTGCGATTCTGATAATTCAGGTAATAAGCATGTTCCCAAACATCAAGTCCAAGAATGGGTGTACCTTTTACATCAGCCACATCCATAAGCGGATTATCCTGATTAGGTGTACTGGTAACATGTAACTCACCATTGCTGTCAACAATCAGCCATGCCCATCCGCTGCCGAAACGCGTGGCGGCAGCTGTGTTAAATTCTTCTTTAAATTTGTCGAAAGATTCAAATTTTGCTTCTATAGCGCTCATTAACTTACCACCAGGATTGCCACCTCCGTCGGGAGACATTACCTGCCAAAACATTGTATGGTTAAAATGACCACCACCATTGTTTCTGACAGCTACTGAATGATTACTCATGTTGGCGAAAATATCTTCTAAATTTTTGTTTGCCAGATCAGTGCCTTCTATAGCATCGTTTAATTTATTGATATAAGCCTGATGATGTTTTGTGTGATGAATTTCCATAGTACGCGCATCAATGTGCGGTTCCAATGCGTCATATGCATAATTCAATTCCGGTAGTGTGTGCATTCCTTCTTTCATAGTAGTTTGTGATTTTTGTTGTTCGTTATTATTTGTTTCTGATTCATTTTTTTCCTGTACTTGCTGACAGGATGTAAAAGCAACTCCTAAAAGGAGCAATGCCGTTAAGAATGTAAATTTTCTTTTTTTCATTTTGATAATTTTTTACTGAATACTCTTACTGTTCTTATCAATTGATTTTGGACTAAAAGATTTACATTTAACCTGATTTAATTTAGTCTCATTATAAATAACAAGGTGTTTTTAATTTTGTTTAATATTAATGATCTATCTTCTAAAAATTAATCTGTAACTGTTAAATAGGGTACAATTTTTTTATACAGTGAATCATCAATGAGGTCAGATCTTAGAATATCATCTGTAGATAAGTAGGGACCATGCCGTTCACGCATTCTGATGATGGAGTTTACATGATTACGTTCAAGATAAGGATGTCTTATCAATGTTACAAAATCGGCTGAATTGATATTGATTTTTCTGAGTTTAAGTGTATCAGAAACAAATATATGTGGCTTAATTTGTTCATATCGGACCGAATCCATTCCATATACTTCCAGCAGTTGGGCCGAAGAATAATACCCACCCAGTAAATCACGGTATGATATGATCCTGCGACTAAAAACTTCCCCTATACCCCGTATCTGTTGCCATTCCAGACTATCAGCCTTATTGATATCAAGCATGACATCAGCCCATGCAGGTTTAGATGGACTTCGCCTGATCGTATCTTTTGAAATTCTTTCAGAATTTATTTTTTCCAACCTGATTTTGTTGAGTTCGTCACGGGTTGGCAGATCAATGTAGCTTTCAAGTTTACTATATAGCTCATCATCAACACTGTATATTCTCAGCAAATCTTCACGCGACCTGAATGACCCGCCGGCATTTCTGTAATTTACAATATTTGATGCTATCCTTTCCGGTAATCCCATTTCAATAAAGTCTTCCCTGCTGATCAAATTTGGATCAAAAGTGTAAAGATTCAGGTTCAGTTGACGCGAACTGTGTATTTCGGTCTCTTCTGCACTTTCAATACTGTTTTTTGCAAGCCTGTATTCTTCAAGTAGCTGATAATATTTTTCAACTTTCATGTCAAACTCACTAAAATCATATGTTTTTGCCGGGAAAAGATATGAATATACTACCGGCGCAAAAATAATTATTACGATCAATCCTGTAAGAACCAATATTCCGTTTCGCTCTCTTTTTGTGAAATAGAAGTAATCTTTCCAACTCATTGATTTCTGTAAATTGATGTTTAAATTGGATTTGCAACCTTTAAATTAGCGTAAAAAAATGAAAATATCAATTGAAAAGTATAAACTATATTATTTATCGCATGGTTTTTGGTAATCAGAAAATAATAATCAACTTTACAGATAGTTTTAATAAGCGTAGCATGAGAAAAATTAAAACAGATTTCATAATGTCAAGTCATTATAAGTTTATACTGGCATTTTTTGCTTTATGGCTTTTATATTTTACACCGCTTTCGGCTACCCGGAGTATCCCGGAGGTTGAAAACTATCCGGATAATAACCCCTACAAAACTTTTGAAAATAAAAAGGAAATGTTCTCTCATCAAAAAAATTATATACCTGGTCAACCATTGAATAAAGAAGTAAAAACGATTAATATCGCCATTAATGTGTGGCAAAAAGATGATGGATCTGGTAATTTCCAGGAGTCAGAATTCGTAGTTGAAAAACTGGAACAGGTTTTTTTTTGGATGAATAAGATTTTCAGCAGTGGCCCGCCACCCTCTGACCCTATTGCCGGTGTTGAATACCTGAGAGACAGTCATATTCGTTTCGAAATAAAAGAAATAGGGTTTTATCGCAATACCAAACTGAACAATGCAGGCTGCAATGATGGTATTCGATTGAATCAAACAGTTTTTGATATTTCACCTGAAAAAAGAAAGTACTTAAATATTCATCTTACCCTTGGAAGTTGCCGGGGAGCCTCAGGTTATGCAATATATCCATCTCGCAGCAATTTTGAAGCTGATGCCTATGTGGTAAGTTTTTTACGTGATTATTATAATGAGCCTGAAAATTATCCCTGGTGGGCCCTTATGCTACATATTGCCCATGAAATCGGTCATATTATGGAATTGCGCCACCCATACAATTCGGAATATTGTCAAACATCTCACCCTGATTTTCTTTCTGATCTTTTTGGATTTGAAAAACAGGCTTGGTGCACAAATCCCCGACCAGGGTGCGATATTTGTTATCACGATGGTTCATGGGAATGCGACAGAGATGATCCCGAAACTACCTGCACCAACAATATAATGGGTGGAAACAGAAGTTCAGGGAGTATAACCCCACTTCAAATGGGAAGAATGAACCGGGCATTGGCGAATACCAGCGTGAGAAAATATGCATGGGGTTATTCTGAAACTCCGTTTGTTGTTAATGGTGAGCAAACCTGGGATGGGAATTATAAATTTTATCAGGATATCGTAGTTTCAGGAGGTAGTAAACTGCATATTACAGGAAAACTTGAAATGGTTAGCCAGTCAGCAATTATTGTCGAATCCGGTGGTGAACTTATTGTAGATGGGGGTGTCATAACTAATGCACTTTACGAAAACATGCCATGGCAGGGAGTTATGCTGGAAACCGAAATAAAAAAAGGTTTTCTCTTCTGGAGAAAAATTATTCCTGAAGCAAAATTAATGATCATAAATGAAGGTCGGGTTTACAATTATACGCCTTGAAGAATCAATAGTTTCTGAATAAAATCTTTCCTTATAGTATTTGTTCCTGTTTTTTTTCTCAAACGTGTTGCCTTTGCTTATATTTTTATATTTTTGGGCTTTTGTAAAAATACGAATTACCTAAACCAAATGCACCAATCTTATGTCAATAAAGGAAAGCAGTAATCGCGACAGCTTTACCAGTAAATTTGGTATAGTAGCCGCAGCAGCAGGATCAGCCATTGGGCTGGGCAATATATGGAGATTTCCATATGTAGTAGGAGAGAACGGTGGTGGAGCATTTCTGCTTGTATATCTGGCTTTTGTTTTAATGTTGGGAATACCTGTAATGCCTTCAGAATTTGTTATCGGAAGAAAAGCCAGGCGAAATACTTTTGGTGCTTTTAAGGAGATAGCTCCCGGCACATTATGGCCGGTTATAGGCGTAATGGGTATTGTGGCTGCATTTGTTATTCTTGCTTTTTACAGTACTATTGCCGGTTGGACACTCCATTATGTTTACACATCAATTGCCAACGGTTTCCAGGGAAAAGATACCGAAGCATTAACCCAGATGTTTCTGAGTTTTCAAACATCTGCTTTTCTTCCGGTTTTATGGCAAATGATTTTTATCATTCTTACGGCGGTTATTATTCTTGCAGGAGTAAAAAAGGGAATTGAAAAATACTCCAAAATTCTCATGCCTTTTTTATTGTTGCTTTTAATCGCCTTGTCAGTTCGCTCAGTTACCCTACCGGGTTCTTTTGAGGGCCTTGTATTCCTTTTTAAACCAGATTTTGGAAAACTGACTTCATCTGTTATTCTGGGTGCCCTGGGGCAAGCCTTTTTCTCACTGAGTATAGGTATGGGGGCACTTATTACCTATTCTTCTTATTTCCCGTCAAGGACAAACCTGTCCGGCACTGCTTTTGAAGTTTCCATTGCAGATGTAGTGATAGCAGTTCTTGCAGGTATTGCAATTTTCCCGGCTATGTTTTCACTGGGTATGCAACCCGAAGAAGGTGGAGCAGGGCTTATTTTTATGGTATTGCCGAGTGTTTTTATGCAAATACCCGGTGGATATATTGTGAGCATTGCATTTTTTATTTTGCTCGCTATCGCAGCTCTTACATCATCCATCTCAATTATGGAAGTGGTGGTTGCATTTCTGGTAGAGGAGTTCAGTTTTCGAAGGGGCTTAGCAACAATTATTACTTCCATTGCAGCTGCTTTTGTAGGACTCTTTTGTACACTTTCGTGGGGTATATTTGAAGGTGTTACAATTGGCGGGCGAAATATTTTTGATGCACTTGATTTTACAGCATCTAACGTATTGTTGCCTTTGGGAGGTTTTCTCATTGTAATTTTTGTGGGATGGTATATGAATTCATCTGATGTGAAAAGTGAACTTTCTAATCAGGGTGAGCTTAAGTTAAAAATTTTTAGTGTTTTCAGGTTCCTTATACGTTTTGTTGCACCTGTGGCAATAGCTATAATTTTTCTCAATGCAATAGGGTTTATAAGATAAATTATTAAACTCTATCAGTCGATCAATGCATGTTACCAGGTAAATAAAAAATGATAATCATAAATTATAATTACTGATTATGGAGAAAGTACATGATTTTTTAATTGTTATGGATGGTTACCTGGGTGGCGGTCCCTGGTTCGTTTATCTATTGCTTTTTACCGGTTTGTTTTTTACACTTTACCTTGGCTTTCCTCAAATAAGGTATTTTCGGCATTCCCTCAGGGTTGTAACTGGCAAGTATGATCGTGTAGGCGATATCGGAGATACTTCTCATTTTCAGGCATTAACCACTGCATTATCTGGAACAGTGGGTACCGGCAATATTGCCGGAGTTGCCCTGGCAATCCACCTGGGGGGTCCTGCTGCTCTTTTTTGGATGCTTATAACAGGTATGTTAGGTATGACTACCAAGTTTGTGGAAGTAACTATTGCTCATAAATACAGGGAAAAAGACAGTGAGGGCAGAATTGCCGGTGGTCCCATGTATTATATGAAAAAGCGACTTAACATTACTTTGCCTAACAAAAAAGTTATAAATACAGGAAAATGGCTGGGAGCATTTTTCGCTGTGGCCACAATTCTTTCTTCTTTAGGTACTGGAAATATGCCCCAGATAAATAGCATTGCAGGTGCCATGTATTCTACTTTTGGTATACCACATATTATTGTCGGAGGGGTGCTTGCTGTTTTGCTGGCTTTTGTTATACTTGGTGGTATAAAAAGAATTGCTCAGGTAACTTCAAGGCTTGTGCCATCAATGGCTTTGATTTATATTCTTGGAGCGCTGGCAGTACTTGTTTATAATTATGACAATATAATTCCTTCCATTGCATCGATCTTTGCTGATGTATTTACCGGAACAGCCGCTACAGGTGGTTTTTTAGGGGCATCTATCATTTATGCTTTTAACCGTGGAGTAAATCGTGGTTTGTTTTCCAATGAAGCAGGTCAGGGTTCAGCCCCTATTGCTCACTCTGCCGCCCGCGCACATGAACCGGTTTCTGAAGGTGTTGTTGCTCTTCTGGAACCATTTATTGATACTATTTTGATCTGTACTCTCACAGGCCTGGTATTATTGTCATCAGGTGTATGGAAAGACAAAGTATATAATGATTTTCAGCGGGCTGATCAGGTAATTCTTGCCGATTATTATGATTCTGAAGATCCTGAGGATGTTAATAAATTATTCAGCTATTATAACGGAACTGCCGATTTACCAACTTTTTCAGGTAAACTTGATGTGGTAAATGGCAAAATAACTCAGAAGGTAAATAATGAGATTACAATATTACACGCCCGTTCTGTTGCTGAAGATGTACTTGTTAATTTTGAGGGAGAACCTTATTCGGGTGAAATAATTGTTGAAGGAGGCCGTCTTGATGAATCAAGCGCCTCAGTAAATTTTACCGGATATTCTCTTATCCACAGTGCACCAATGACAGCAGAAGCTTATACCAGGAGTTTCCTGGGGAATTTCGGTCAGTATATCGTAGCTATCGGACTTCTGTTATTTGCCTTTTCTACTGCTATTTCCTGGTCTTACTATGGCGATCGCTCTGTTACTTATCTGTTCGGAGCAAAATATGTTTTGCACTATAGAATTCTTTATGTTCTGGCATTTTTCCTGGCTGCTTTTACTGATACAACAATAGTTTGGGCAGTGTCATATATTACTATTGCTTTTATGGCAGTACCTAACCTGATAGGTATACTTCTGCTTCATAAAGAAATTAAAGAAACCATCAGAGAATACTGGAGGGATTTCAGAAGCGAACATCCTGATGAAAAATCCTGGTAATTGAATTGTTTCGAATTTTATATTCAGGATATTTTTGCTGATGAATTTTTTAATTGAAATTCATAAACTGTATGCCGAACAATTTGTTTAGTGAGTAGAATTTTTATTTGACAATCTTTTCTATAGTTAGCAATAAAAAATTCGCTATGCTGTTTTATGGTAATCATTAGCGTTAAGACATTTCTGTAAATGAAAATTGGTTTTTTCTCATATATTATTTTTGTCATCTTTGGTTTGTTAATAAATGTTCATTTATTTTCGCAAAACCGGGAAAAAGAAACCCGTGTTGAACTTATCAGAGCTGATGTAATGCGCTTTGACAAAAGCATAGCACCTGATGCACGCCGCCTTATCGGGGATGTTCGGTTGAAGCATGACGATGCCATTATGTATTGCGACAGTGCATGGCAGTTTACCGATGACAACAGGTTCAATGCTTACAGCAATGTTTTCATACAAGTAAGCGACAGTGTTGAAATTTCTGGTGATAAGCTATTTTACAACGGTAATACCAGTATTGCAGAGCTGCATGGTAATGTAAAAATGGTTGATAACCAAATGACGCTCACTACCCAACATTTATATTACAACCTGGAAACAAATACTGCCAACTATATTGATGGTGGTGAGATAGTGGATGTAGAGAATACACTTACCAGTGTCTGGGGCTTTTATTTTGCTGATGAAAAGAATTTTTTCTTCCGGGGAGATGTGGAACTTGTTAATCCTCAGTATGTAATGAACTCCGATACCCTCAGGTATAATACAATGTCTGAGATAGCTTATTTTTTCGGCCCAACAACCATTGTAAGTGATGATAATACTATCTTTTGCAAGAATGGATGGTATGATACCAAAAATGATATTGCCCGCTTCAGCAAAGATGCATGGTTTACCAACGGAGAACAATATCTTTCAGGAGACAGTTTGTTTTATGACAGAAACAAAGGATATGGAAATGCAATAAAAAATATACTTCTTAAGGATTCGGTGCAGCAAACCCTTATTACCGGTCAATTTGCCGAACATTTTGAACACGAATATTTTTCGGAAGTAACGCGCGAGGCTGTGCTTACAGTAATTACACAAAATGATTCTTTGTTTCTGCATGCCGACACACTTCGTTCAATCCATGACGAAGAAAATGATAAACGAATGCTTTTTGCATATCATAAGGCAAAGTTTTTCAGGAAAGACCTTCAGGGTCTCAGTGATTCAATCGTTTATAATTTTTCCGACTCAACCATTTATCTCTACCATAATCCTGTTATCTGGAATGAAAATCATCAGCTGACTGCCAGTAGAATAGAACTGAAAACTGCTGAAAATAATCGTGTGGAATCTATTCATTTGTTTGATGCAGCTTTTATAGTTTCTATGGAAGATACAAGTGCTTTCAATCAAATCAAAGGCAAAAAACTAATAGGTTATTTCAGGGAGAATGAGTTACACAGAATTGATGTATTTGGTAACGGAGAAGCTTTATATTACGTAAGAGATGAGGATGAGAATCTGGTGGGAATCAATAAATCTTTATCATCAGATATGAACATTTATTTCGAAGATAATATGGTTAGTCGTATTGTGTTTCTCAAAAATGCAGATGCAAATATGTTTCCACCTTCTGAAATTCCTATGGACCAAAGATTTCTTCAACATTTTAAATGGATTACTGACAAGCGACCGCAAAAAAAAGAAGACATATTTATATGGTAGAATTTAAAAGATTTACGCTTGATAATGGATTAAAACTAATTGTACATCAGGATAATACTACACCTTTAATTGCAGTAAACGTTCTTTACGATGTAGGGGCCAGGGATGAAGATCCTGATCGTACAGGTTTCGCTCATTTGTTTGAACATCTGATGTTCGAAGGTTCAGTAAATATTACGGAATATGATAATGAACTCCAGCTGGCAGGCGGTGATAATAATGCGTTTACAACCAACGACATAACCAATTATTATCTTACCATTCCCAGGCAGAATTTAGAAACTGCCCTTTGGCTTGAATCGGACCGAATGGTGGAACTTGCTTTTTCGCAGGAAAAACTTGATATCCAGAAAAATGTGGTTTCTGAAGAATACCGGCAGTCGTATCTCAATCAACCCTATGGAGATGTTTGGGCTTTGCTGCGCTCGTTGATTTATAAAGTTCATCCCTATCAGTGGTCAACCATTGGTAAAAGTATTGACCATGTAACAAATGCAACTCTTGATCAGGTTAAAGAGTTTTTTTTCAAATACTACCGACCCAATAATGCAATCCTGGTTCTGGCAGGCGATATTGATCCCCACAGGGCTTTTGAAATGGTAAATAAGTGGTTTGGAGATATTCCTCCAGGTCCTGAAAATAAAAGAATACTTCCTGTGGAACCCGGGCAGTCGGAGCCCCGCCGCGAGGTAGTTGAACGTGATGTGCCCTTCAATGAAATTTATTTAGCCTTCCCAACGGGGCGACGACTTGATCAGAATTTTTATACATCTGATCTTTTAACTGATATTCTGGCAGGAGGTACTTCGGCTAGGTTAATGGAAAACCTTGTGAAGAAAAGAAAGATATTCAGTGAAGCCAATGCCTGGATAACAGGAAGTATTGATAAAGGGTTTCTGGCAATTATGGGTAAACTGCATAATAATCAGAGCATGAAACTTGCCGAAGAACTTATATGGGAAGAAATAAATGCATTGAAAAACGAAATTATCCCGGAAAGAGAACTCCAGAAAATAAAAAATAAACTGGAGGCATCAAACACTTTTGCCAAAGCTGGAATATTGTCAAAAGCTATGAATCTTGCCTATTATGAATTGCTTGGCGATGCAGATATCCTTAACAGTCAAAATGAGAAGTACTTTTCTATTCAACCATCTGATTTGCAAAATGCTGCAAATGATATATTTACTTTATCAAAATCATCAATCCTTGAATATTATTCCGGAAGTAAAAAATAATTTTTATGTACCAAAAACCTGACAGAACACAGGCTCCTGAATTGAAGACTATTGAAAGTGTCAATTATATTGTTCCTGAGAAAACCACCTTGAATAATGGAATACCGGTATTTCTGCAAAAAGGGGGTAGTCAGGATATTATTAAGTTTGAAATTGTTTTTAAATCGGGCAGCTATCAGCAGCAGAAGATTTTGCAGGCATTTGCCACGGCAAATCTTTTGAGAAGCGGTACTGCAAAGAAAAAATCAGTAGAAGTTAACCAGCTTTGGGATTTCTATGGCGCTACACTGCAGGTTGATGCACAAAAAGATATCATTTCGGTTGGCTTTGTATCGCTGGCAAAACATTTTGAACCATTACTGGATCTGTTTTTTGAAATCCTGACAATGCCAATATTTCCTGATGATGAACTGGAAATATTTCTGAAAAACAGGAAACAGAAGTTTCTGGTTAATAAACAAAAGGTCCAATACCTGGCGCGGATACATTTTGCAGAACTCATTTTCGGCCCTGATCATCCTTATGGTAAAGTGCTTGATGAGAAAGATTTTGAAAACATCGAAAGGAAAGATATGATTGCTTTTCATGAAGAATATATGCATTCAGGTAATGCGGTATGCTTTATCGCAGGCAATTATCCCGAAAATATAATTGAACAGGTAAATAAAATTGCAGAAAAATTTACATGGAAAAAAGTGCCTCCGAAAGTAATCAAATCATTTTCCTTACATTCAACAAAAACTTCCAAAAATAAAATTGAAAAAGAAGAAGCTTTACAATCTGCTATCCGTATAGGGAAACCCATAATCAACCGCAACCATCCTGATTTTCATCTCCTTTCAGTTACCAATACATTACTGGGTGGTTATTTTGGATCCCGGCTTATGCGAAATATCAGGCAGGATAAAGGGTTTACCTATGGAATAAATTCCGCAATTGTTAATCTGCTCAGGGGAGCTTATTTTTTTATCGGTTCACAGGTTGGAAAACAGGTCAAAGAAAGGGCAGTTGAAGAGGTTTACAAGGAATTAAATATTTTAAGAAAGCAACCGGCTACTGATTCAGAAATACTTATGTTAAGGAATTATTTGACGGGAAACTTCTTACGTTCTTTTGACGGGCCTTTCATGCAAAACGAACGGCTGAAAGAGATACTTCTTTTTAATCAGGATTACTCATGGTTTGAAAGTTATATTGAGATTCTGAGAAAATTCGATGCAAAAGATATTTGCCGTACTGCCGAAAAATACCTCAGGGAAGATGACATGATTGAATTGACTGTAGGATAAAATAAACAGCTGTTTTTTGGGTTGTTACATCATACAGTAATTTTTTAAAACGGCCTTTTATACAAAACAATATGCATCATATTTCAAAGTACCGGCATTCTTTGATGTTGGTTTTGGCAATTCTTTGTGCCGTTAATAGTCTCTTCGCACAGGATGAGTCAACACTTACACTGGATTCGGTTAGTGTAACAGAAAATAGCCATGTGATCATTGGCTGGACACTGGAAACTGATGTTCAGGATGGTTATATTGTAATTCACCGCAAACTTAATGATGATTCTTACGCACCAATAAACCAGGTTGGGCTCAACCAAATCAGCTATATTGATAATGGTGCTAACCCGCAGGATAAGGCATTTTCATATTATGTGGTTGCCTGGGATCTTAATGATGACAGGATCGCCATAAGCGAAGAGGCACATCAGACTATATTTCTCCGGGAACCGGATTATGATATTTGTAACAGAACCATATCCGTATCGTGGGATAATTATATGGTAACCACCTCGGCCGGTACGCCTCAACCTTTACCTATACCTTTCGAAAATACTGAAGTGCAAATCTCTTATAATGACCAGGAGTTTCTCGCAGCATTTGTTTCTGAGATTACTGAGGATCAGTATTTTTTTATTCCAGAAGAGGAAGGTAAATACTGTTTCAGGTTGCGCTCTTACACATCTCAATCTGACCTTACATCTACATCCAATACCATGTGCGTTGATGCAAAGTTTGCACCCACTCCGGTTTTTGGGGGCTTCAGACGCCTAACTTATGAAATCGATCAACAAAGAGTTTTACTAGAATTTCTTATTGAAGATCCTGTAGAAGGTGCAGGTTATGCTATTCAGCGACTTAATCCCGATGAGAATATATTTGAAACTCTGGATACCTTGTTTACTTCTGAATCTTTGGTTCAGTTTTATGATGAAAGCCACATGGCAGATTTGCGGTCAGAAACTTATCGTATTCTTTTTCTGGATTCCTGCAAGGTGCTTTCCTTTGAAACTCCTGAAATTTCAACCATACATGCAAAGGTGAATACAATTTCTGAATCCGAAAATCTCATTGAATGGAATTTGTATGAAGGATGGGACCATGGTGTTTTTGAATATATTATTACACGAAGGCTTCAGGGAATGACCGGATTTGAGATTATTGGCAGGGTAGATCCATTAACTTCATCATACATCGATATTTTGTCGGGCCTTAATGAAATCGAACAATCCGGGGAAATTAGCTACATCATTTGGGCAATTGAAAATCCAACAGATTATATACCTGAACCTGTTTACGTTTTGTCAAACATTGCCACATTGGAAAGAGAAACAGAAGTATTCGTACCCAATGCTTTTAAGCCATCAAGTAACATTCCTGTAAACAGAATATTCAAGCCGGTTTTCAGCTATTTTACCCCAGAGTCATATTCGATGAGCATTTTTAATCGCTGGGGTGAGGAGATCTTTTCTACATCCGATTACCAGTCAGGATGGGATGGTTCTTATAAAAGCGGACAGGCTCCGGCAGGTGTTTATTCATACATTATAAGGTATACCGATCATACCGGAGCAGCTTCTGAGAAAATGGGCACGGTTTTGCTGGTGAGGTAAATTGTGTCGTCACTTTTTTTAATTTTTTTCTTTGGAATAAAGCATCTTACAAGGCTTTTCATTTTAGTTTTTTTTAGAGGCTGTATGCTTAAATTTTCATACTTTTGCACCTTAAAATAAACCGGCTGAAATCCATGGAAAATAATTTACCCAAAATTATCGGAGAAGGACTCACCTATGACGATGTTCTTCTGGTACCTTCTTATTCGGAGGTATTACCCCGTAATGTAAAGTTAGATACTCTTTTTACAAGAAACATATCTCTTAAAATACCTGTAGTATCTGCTGCAATGGATACGGTTACCGAGTCACGAATGGCTATTGCTATAGCCCAGGAAGGTGGAATTGGAGTATTGCATAAAAATATGAGCATTGAAGAACAGGCCATCAAGGTGCGAAAGGTAAAAAGATTTGAGAACGGGATGATCATTGACCCTATAACACTTCATGAAGATGCAGTTGTGGGGGATGCTTTGCAAATTATGAAAGAATTTGGTATCGGGGGAATACCGGTAATAAATAATACCAATAAACTAGTGGGAATTGTTACCAATCGCGATTTGCGTTTTGAAAAGGAGATATCCAAGCCTGTGAGCAAGGTCATGACCCGCAAAAATCTTATCACCACTTCTGAATTTGTTGATTTCTCAGATGCAGAGATGATACTTCAGCAGCATAAAATTGAAAAACTTCCTGTGGTAGATAAAGACTATCACCTTGTAGGTTTGATTACATATAAGGATATTTTAAAAATTAAAGAACGCCCCAATGCATGCAAAGATGAAAGAGGACGTTTGCGTGTAGCAGCGGCAGTGGGTGTTACTTCTGATACACTTGACCGTGTTAGTGCACTTAAAAATGCCGGTGTAGATTGTGTTGTTGTTGATACTGCTCACGGTCACTCAAAAGGCGTGATTGATATGACACGCAATATCAAGAAACTGTTTCCTGATCTTGATGTGGTTGTGGGTAATATTGCAACTGCTGAAGCAGCTAAAGACCTTATTAAGGCTGGTGCCGATGCGATAAAAGTTGGAATTGGACCGGGATCAATCTGTACAACGCGCATTGTAGCAGGGGTAGGGGTACCGCAACTTACTGCAGTACAGGATGTGGCAAGTGCTGCTAAAGCCTCGGGGGTACCCATTATAGCTGATGGCGGTATAAGGTATACCGGTGACATTGTAAAAGCTATTGCAGCAGGTGCATCCACAATTATGGCAGGTTCGCAGTTTGCAGGGGTGGAAGAAGCACCCGGCGAAACAATAATCTATGAAGGCCGGAAATATAAAACATACAGAGGCATGGGGTCTGTTGAAGCCATGCAATCTGGTTCTAAAGACCGATATTTTCAGGATGTGGAAGATGATGTCAGAAAACTTGTACCTGAAGGTATTGTTGGTCGTGTGCCATATAAGGGAACTTTATCGGAAGTAATACATCAAATGGTTGGTGGTTTGAGGGCAGGAATGGGCTATTGCGGCGCACCTGATATTTCAGCATTGCAGGAGGCACGTTTCATCAGAATAACAAATTCTGGTATTCGTGAAAGCCATGTTCACGATGTTCAGATAACCCGTGAAGCACCAAATTATTCGCGTTAAAACAACAGATCGGAAGATTGATTTTTAATGGTTTGAATCACCAGGCAGAATCACCTTAAAATATCAGATTAAAATTTCATGTAATTTCACAAATTCAATAAAAAAGAACAAGAAATATTATGAAAAGCATTAAACTCATCCGAATAATTGCAGGATTGTTCATTTTCTCCATTTTGAGTGCATTTCAGATTCCCGGGAATAACCCAGATGACGATCCGGTATTGTTAAAAATCAATGAAAGGGAAGTCACAGTCTCAGAGTTCGAATATGTATATTCAAAAAATAACCTGAATCCACAGGTTATGGATCCACGTTCGGTGGAAGAATATCTTGAACTGTTCATAAATTTTAATCTTAAGGTTTATGAAGCCATGCAGCTTGGATTAGATACGCACGCTTCTTTTATTGATGAACTTGAAGGCTATCGCAAACAATTGGCACAACCCTACCTGAATGATCAAAAGGTAGCTGACCATCTTGTAGAAGAAGCCCTGGAACGAATGCAATACGATATAAGAGCATCACATATACTCATATCTGTTGAAGAACATGCTGCTCCTGCTGATACTTTGGAGGCCTGGAACAAAATAATGGAAATAAGAGAAAGGATTGTAAAGGGAGAAGATTTTGCGCAACTTGCGGTTGAATATTCCGATGATACGTCAGCAAAAGATATGCCTGCCACTGCCAACAGACCCGGTAGAAGAGGGAATAAAGGTAATCTGGGATATTTTTCAGTCTTTAATATGGTATATCCTTTTGAAACAGCAGCTTATAATACCCCGGTAAATGAAATTTCAATGCCTGTAAGAACCAATTTTGGATATCATATTATTAAAGTTGATGAAAAATTACCTGCTATGGGCAAGGCCAGGGTTGCGCATATTATGGCAAGTGTGCCTGCTGATGCCCCTGATGATAATCAAAAGCAGGCCAAAGAAAAGATTGAAGAGATTTATCAAAAGTTAATAGAAGGTGGGGAAGATTTTGAAAGTCTGGCACAACGATTTTCCGATGATAAGGCTTCAGCAAGAAGGGGAGGAGAATTTCCTGCATTTACTTCAAACAGAATGGTTCCAGAATTTATTAAGGCCATTTCTGATTTAGAAGAAGGTCAGATATCAAAACCTGTGAGAACAGATTTTGGCTGGCATATTATTAAATTGTTCGAGAAAACCTTGCCTGATAAGGATGAAGCACTCGCAGATGTAAAAAGTAATATAAGCCGCGATTCAAGGGCCCGTATCAGTCAGAATGCGGTTGTAGAAAGGCTGAAAAAACAATATGACTTTGAAGAGTCATCTGAAAGCCTGAATATATTTTTCGAACTTGTAGATGAATCAATTTTTCAGGGGCAATGGGATAAAGATATAATGGGTGAAAGAGATGAATTTATGTTTGGTTTCGCTGATAAAACTTTTACACAACAGGATTTTGCTGATTATCTGGGGAATGCTCAATCTGTAAGGACTCCTGAGTCTGTCCGTAATTATGTCAGTACAATGTATTTGAATTTTCAAAACCAAAGTATTTTAGGATATGAAGAGAAACAGCTGGATAAAAACTATCCTGAATTCAGACAGATCATGAAGGAGTATCATGACGGTATTTTATTATTCGAACTTACAGACCAAAAAGTATGGAGTAAAGCAATGGAAGATACTGCCGGTCTCAGAAAGTTTTTTGAAGATAACATAAAAGATTATATGTGGGAAGATCGGTTTGATGTTGAGATATACACTTTTAATGATGAAAAGGGTGCCAAATCAGGCAGAAAGGAAATAAGAAGAGCGCACAGGAGAGATGAGTCTCATGATGAAATTATGAGCAGATTTAACCAATCTTCGCAACTTGAGGTATCTGCTGAAAAAGGAATCTTTGAAATTGACCATGATCCTGTTTTATCTGAACTGGACATGAAAAGCGGAGTATCACCGGTGCTAGAATCAGGACAGAATTATGTGGTTATAAGGGTTAATGAGTTTTTGCCTTCTCAACCCAAGAAACTCAGCGAGATAAGGGGCCTGGTTATTGCTGATTATCAAAATTATCTTGAGAAACAGTGGGTACAGGAACTGCGTCAGAAATATGAGTATACTGTAAACCGCGAGGCACTTAACAGCATGATTAGTGAATAAAATGTAAATTTAAAACATATTATTATTTCTGTCGTTTCAGTTAAAGCTCATAAAAATTAGAAACAATGATAAAATACCCCGCATTTGTTGCACTCATTTTCTCAATCTTGTTTGTTTCCTGCTCATGGTTAGGAGGAAGCAACAGAAATGAAAGAGTTGCACGGGTAAATAATAAATACCTTTATGAATCTGATCTTCACGGTATTGTTAGTCCTGGCACCAGTGCCAATGATAGTGCGGTTATTATCAAACGGTATATCGAAAACTGGGTAAGACAGCAGGTTTATCTGGAAGAAGCCGGGAAATATCTTTCTGAAGACCAAACTGACTTTCATAGAAAGGTAGAAGATTACCGAAATTCACTCATAATTTTTACTTATGAAAATCAGTTCATCAACTCAAATCTTGATACTGTAATTACACCTGAACTTTTATCGGAGTACTATGAAAAGCACCAGGATGAATTTAAGCTCAGAGACCATATCGTTCAGGTTAAATTTATAAAATTGCCCCTTGATGCACCTGAAGTTAACAGGGTAAGAAGGTTAACCAGATCAGATGACGAACAGGATCTGCTTGCTCTGGAAGAATACTGTATAAATAATGCGGCAAGTTATTTTTTGGATACACAGTCATGGTTTGTATTCAATGATATTCTTAGAGATATGCCAATAAATCCGCAGAATCAGGAGTCTTTCTTAAGGAATAACAGGTTTGTTGAAAGACGAGATGATTTTTACCGTTACTTTTTGAATATAATTGATTACAGACTTGAAGGAAGCACATCACCCCTGGCTTTTCAGAGTGATAATATTAAGGCCATAATTCTTAATCACAGAAAGCAAAACATGATAAGCGATCTCAGGCAGCAACTCTATAAAGATGCTGCCAGTAATGATAGCTTTGAAATATATCAATAGTAAAAATTACAACAGGAAAAGAACCTTTTTAATTAATAGCATTTAATACTAATGAGAAATTTTAAAACAATAATTTTTGCAGTGATTTTGATTACTGCCGTTTATCAGCTACCGGCACAGGAGAAAGTTATTATTGATCAGGTGGTTGCTGTGGTGGGTAATAGTTCAATTCTTAAATCAGATCTTTATAATCAGCAACGACAACTCGAATCACAAGGTGTATCTTTTGGATCCAATGCCCAGTGTGAACTGCTCGATGAAATGCTTTATCAGAAACTTCTTTTTAACCAGGCTGTTATTGATAGCATTGAAGTATCCGATATGCAGGTAGAACAAATTCTTGAAAGAAGACTCAGGTTTTTTATACAGCAGATCGGGTCCCGGGAACAGCTTGAAGCATATTATGGGAAAACAATTGACGAATTGAAAGACGAATTCAGACCGCTAATAAGGGAACAGGAACTTAGTCAGATGATGGAGTCACAAATAACTGAAAATGTAAGAGTAACACCATCTGAAGTACGCAGTTTTTTCAATAATCTTCCCCCGGATAGTATACCCACCGTTGAGAGTGAAACGGAGCTGGCCCAGATTGTTATAAAACCACAGGTAGAGCCTGATGAAATTGCAGAAACCAAAAGAAGACTTAATGAACTCAGAGAGCGTATTTTGCAAGGAGAAAGTTTCAATACCCTTGCCATTCTCTACTCTGAAGATCCCGGATCGGCAAGACGCGGTGGAGAACTTGGATTCTACGGAAGGGGAGAACTCTATCCTGAGTTTGAAGCAACAGCCTTCGGCCTCAGGCCCGGAGAAGTTTCTGAAGTAATTGAAACACAAGCTGGCTTTCACATTATGCAAATGATAGAAAGACGTGGAGAACAAATCAATGTTAGGCACATTCTTATGCAACCCCAAATTTCTCCTTTGCAATTAAGCAAAGCAAGAAGTAAGCTTGACAGCATAAGAAATCTTATTATTAACGAAGAAATGACATTTGCTGAAGCAGCCATGAAATTTTCTGACGATCCCGGGAAAATAAATGGTGGCGCAATGATTAACCCTTATACCAACACAACCCGGTTTCGCAATGAAGAAATAGATCAAAACTTATTTTTTGTAGTCGACAGATTAGAAGAAGGAGAAATATCCAGCCCTGTTCCCATGATGGCTGAAGATGGAAAGCAGGCCTTCAGGATTGTAAAAGTTATCCGTCGAATTGATGCACACCTTGCCAGTCTTGAAGGAGACTATGATTTTATTCAGCAAATTGCGCTCAATAAGAAAAAAATGGATGCTGTTCAGGCATGGATAAAAAGAAAGATCGGTAATACTTTTATCTCCATTAATGAAAATTACCTGGATTGTAATTTTTCTGTTGATTGGACTGACAGGGTTGCCAGGGCTTCAAATTAATTCAAATACTAAAGTATCTTTTATGGAATTTAAATCGGATGTGGAAGCACTGGAAGCTTTCGCTGATAAATATTCTCAACTTCGAAATGAAATAGCCAAAATAATAATCGGGCAGGATGAAGTAATCAGAAAAGTTATTATATCCATTTTTAGCCGCGGGCATTGCTTACTTGTGGGTGTACCCGGACTGGCAAAAACATTACTGGTGAATACCATTGCACAAACTCTGGGATTAAAATATAACCGTATTCAGTTTACCCCTGATTTAATGCCTTCTGATATTATTGGAACAGAGATTCTTGATGAGACAAGAAACTTTAGGTTTATAGAAGGACCAGTATTTGCTAATGTAATACTGGCCGATGAAATAAATCGTACCCCTCCAAAAACCCAATCGGCATTACTTGAAGCTATGCAGGAAAAGTCGGTTACAGCTGCAGGAATTACCTATAAGCTGGAAGATCCCTTTTTTGTGCTTGCCACACAAAATCCCATAGAACAGGAAGGAACTTATCCGCTTCCCGAAGCACAACTTGATCGTTTTATGTTTAATGTATGGCTTGACTATCCCAGTTTTTATGAAGAAGTAAATGTGGTTAAATCCACAACTACTGACCTGGAAAGAGAGCTTAACGTGGTGCTTAATGCCAACGATATAATTTATTTTCAGAAACTAATTCGAAAAGTTCCAGTTGCAGATAATGTAATTGAATACGCAGTAAAACTGGCTTCCCGAACCAGGCCCTCCTCTCCTGAAGCACATCCGTATGCCAGGGAGTATGTTAGCTGGGGAGCCGGGCCACGTGCTTCTCAATATCTGATTATTGGAGCAAAATGTAATGCAGCCATTAATGGTAAGTATTCACCCGACATGGAAGATGTAAATGCAATAGCAAATGATGTTTTGCGGCACAGGGTTGTTAGAAATTATAAGGCAGAAGCCGAAGGAATTAGTATCGAAAATATTGTTGAAAAACTCTCTGAATAGATATCTTCTTTTCTTTATAAGCAGGATTATTCTTTCATAGTCAAGCTGTTGATAAAAAGCTGATTTTTTTGAGCATATTTTAATTCAGATTTTGTAACTTTGTTTCCCTTTTGTTTTTGAAGTTTTGAAAGATTTTAAAAAAATCTTTTTCTGTTCATTGATTTTCTTTTAAAGCAAGTTTTTCAGAAAGAATTAATTGATTTTCAAGGTTGTGAAAAAAAAATTAATTTTTTTCCAAAAAACGCCTTGTCAAATAGAAAAAGGTTTTTACCTTTGCACTCCCAAACGAAGGGAACCCGGTTTT
>JBHEOF010000036.1:0-30878 GCA_046261715.1 Bacteroidales bacterium | reverse complement strand
TAGTTAAAAGAGTTCTGTCAAATGCAGTAAAATACTCTCTTACTGACGGAAAAATCCATATTGATGCTTATAAAGACAAAAATCAGAATACTATAATGATAAAAGATGAAGGTGTCGGTATGGACACTGATTCTCTTGCGAAATTATTCAGATATGACACTCCTTCACCAAAAATTGTAGGTACACAAAGTGAAACAGGAGCAGGACTGGGATTAATAATCTGCAAAACACTTTCAGAAAAAATACGGGGATCGATCAAAATAGAATCCAAAAAAAGTTTTGGAACAACTGTTACTTTGAATTTTCCTGATTTGGAATAACTATTGTACTGTTTAGCTCGAAGACAAAAATGTTATGAGATATGAAGAAGATTATTTTTCCAATTGCCATTACCACCCTGATTTTTCTTCAAATAATCCTTGTTTCCTGCAGTTCAGGTAATAAAGTTTCTGAACAAACTGCAATTGAAAACGAAGAAAAAACTCCAATTGAAATGCGCAATAATCAATTTGCATTTGACATTTTTAAAGCAATAAACTCATCGCATGATGAAAACCTGGTAATTTCACCTTTTAGTATTTCTACTGCATTGGCAATGACTTATGCCGGAGCAGACGGAAATACTGCCGAAGAGATGGCACAAACTCTTTATTTTTACTCCGGGCAGGAAAAGTTTCACAAAGATTTTTCTGCATGGATGAATGCTATCATCGAAAAAGGTGAGGTTAAAGACAAACTCCAGGTCGCTAATTCGCTTTGGCCGCAGGAAGATTACCCTTTTCGGGAAGATTTTGTTAACCTGATAAAAGAGTATTATGAGTCAGCACTATTTAAGGTAAATTACAGGGGCGATCGTGAGCAAATAAGACAAAGAATAAATACATGGGTAGAAAACCATACAAATCAATTAATCAGAAATCTTATTAAACCCGGAGTCCTTACAGATGATACAAGGCTTGTGTTGGTTAATGCTATTTACTTTCTATCTGATTGGAAAATCGCTTTTGATGAAAAAGTAACCCATACTGCACCTTTTTATATCACTCCCAAAAAGCCAGTTAATGTGCCTTTGATGTATATGGAAGATGATCTTCGATATGCAGAAACAGTAGATTTTCAGATAATTGAACTTGAGTATGAAGGGGGTGATTTTTCCATGGTAGCAGTTTTACCTGCTGAAGATACAAACATTGATAAATTCATCAATGAATTTGATGTGGTTACTTTCATGCAAACCCTGGATATAATGGAGAAAAAAAAGGTGGAAGTTTATTTGCCATCTTTTAAGGTTCGATCAAATTTTGATCTGGAAAAACTGCTTGCTGAAATGGGGATGCCTGAAGCGTTCAGCAACAGAGCTGATTTTGGTCGTATGACGGATCTCCAGGACCTTAAAATTGACAAGGTTATTCATGAAGCTTTTATTGATGTAAACGAAGAAGGTACTGAAGCAGCAGCTTCAACTGCAGTTGTCATTATACGTAAATCGGCAATGGTTGATCCTCCTGAAAAAACTATCTTCAGGGCTGACAGACCTTTTGTATATGCCATTAAAGATAATTCTACCCAATCCATTCTTTTCATGGGTAAAACAATAAATCCGGCTTTGAAAGCAGATTAGAAATTATTCTTTGGGGAAACTGGTTTAAACGTTTTTTCAAGAGTAAAAAACTCCCGACAACTGAAACATTCGTTCTCCGGATCATTTGATCCTATGATTAAGAGTCGTTCAGCGGCATATTGATTGACAATATTCCGGTACCACGCTATCGAATGCTCATCAAGATTTGTGCAGGGTTCATCAAGAATTATCAACTCAACATCGCTCATTACCGCCAGGATAAGTTTTACCCTTTGCTTCATTCCTGAAGAAAAATACTTCAATGGTTTGTCAATACTTTTCCTTAATTCCGAAAGATCTATCAACGAATCTGTATTATGATTACCAACCCATGACTTGAATTTTGCATGAAAGGTCAATGTTTCTCTCAGATTAAATTCTTCAATAAGTTCCAGGTGGGGAGATGCCCAGCTTATTTTTCGGGGTAAAGAATCAGAGATATCCTGTCCGCTTAATTGCCATTTAACTTTTCCTTCGGTTGGGGATAAAATGCCGCTTAGAATTTTCAACAAAGTGGTTTTTCCACTTCCATTGTTTCCAAGTATACCATAATGAACCGGGCCTTCAAAATCTACATTAATATTTCTGAAGATCCAGTTATGGATATATCTTTTCCCAATATTTTCCAGTTGAATCTCCATAAAGAATTAATGGCAAATAATATGATGAAAGAGTAAGGATTTATTTTTCCTGAAAATTATAACCCTTCATTATACCTCTGCTTGAATTGGTGATGAATGAAATGATCTCATCTCTCTCCGGAGTTGCAGGCATTTCGGTTTCAATATGAGCGATGGCTTTTGAAACATTCATTTTTCGCAAATAAATGATCCTGTATATTTCCTGTATCTCATTGATCTTTTCTGAAGAAAAGCCTCTTCTTCGCAGCCCGACAGAATTAATACCAACAAATGATAGCGGATCTCTGGCTGCTTTGGTATAAGGCGGTACATCTTTACGAACAAGAGATCCACCAGAGATCATAACATGCTGGCCAATATTTACAAACTGATGTACAGCAGATAAACCACCTATTATGGCATAATCACTTATTGTAATATGACCTGCAAGGGTGGCGGCGTTAGCTAAAATACAGTTATTGCCAACATCACAGTCATGGGCAATATGCACATAAGCCATTAGCAAACAGTTATTTCCAATAGTAGTTTTATTATTGGCTTTGGTTCCCCTATTGATAGTTACAAACTCTCTTATTGTGGTATTATCTCCAATTTCAACTGTAGTTTCTTCGCCAGCAAATTTCAGGTCCTGCGGGATTGCAGAGATTACTGCCCCGGGAAATATTTTACAATTTTTTCCAATACGAGCCCCTTCCATTATGGTAACATTGGATCCTATCCAGGTACCCTCTCCTATCTCAACATTTTTATGAATAGTAACAAAAGGTTCAATTACCACATTATTGGCTATCTTAGCTTGCGGATGAACGTATGCTAATGGTTGATTCATGATACTTTATTTTGTTTTAACAATTTGTGCCATCAATTCCGACTCCATTACTACTTTTGAACCTACATAACCTAAACACTTCATATGGCATATACCTCTTCTTACAGGAGACATTAAGGTGCATTTTATAATAAGTGTATCGCCGGGCACAACTTTTTGCTTAAATTTCACATTATCGATCTTCAAAAAATATGTACTGTAATTCTCTGGATCTTCAACAGTTGAAAGAACAAGAATACCACCTGTCTGGGCCATTGCTTCAATTTGTAAAACACCTGGCATAACCGGTTCATTGGGGAAATGTCCCATAAAAAACGATTCATTCATGGTGAGATTTTTTACACCTACCACGTGTGATTCGCTTATTTCAATGATCTTATCAACTAACAGGAAAGGATACCGGTGAGGCAACATTCCTTTAATATCATTGATATCGAAAACAGGTTTTTTATCGGGATCATGAACGGGAATCTGCTGCTCGGCAATTCTTCTCTTGATATGCTTTTTAATTTCCTTCGCAAACTTCACATTTGATGCATGTCCGGGCTTATGCGCAATAATCTGTCCTTTGATCCGCATTCCGGCCAGGGTTAAATCACCCACTATATCAAGGAGTTTATGCCTTGCTGCTTCGTTTTCAAAATAAGGTTCCAGATTATTAAGAATACCTTCGTTTCTTACTTCAACAGAAGGTTTATTAAACAGCTCTGCCAGTCTGTCAAGTTCATTCTGTTCTACTACCCTGTCAACATATACAATAGCATTGCTAAGATCGCCACCTTTGATCAGGTTTTGATTGAGGAGATATTCCAGTTCATGCAGAAAAACAAAAGTACGACAGGGTGCAATATGTGAATTAAAATCAGCTATTTTATCGAGTACGGCGTATTGTGATCCCAGTACTTTCGATTTAAAATCAATCATACAGGAAATCCTGTAGTCATCTGATGCTACAGCAATAAATTCACAATCCTTTTCTTCATCATAAAACCGAATGGTATCCTTCACTTCAAAATATTCACGTGGGGCTTCCTGTTGAACAAGACCTGCTTTTTCCAGTGCTTCGGAATAAAATTTACTGCTGCCATCCATTATTGGCATTTCCTGGCAATCTACTTCAATAATAATATTATCGATATCCATACCGGTTACAGCAGCCAGAACGTGCTCCACAGTAAGCAATCTTACTCCGTCTTTTTCAATTGTAGTGCCGCGTGATGTATCTACAACATAATCTGCATCCGCTTCTATAAAAACATTTTCTTCAAGATCGGTGCGTAAAAACCGTATACCTGTATTTTCCGCGGAGGGTTTAAAAGTTAAAATAACATTTTGCCCGGTATGTAAACCAACTCCGGATACCGTGACCGGAGATTTTATTGTCTTTTGCTTCTCAATCATATTCCTGTATTTGTCTGTAAATTCTGTTCAAAAAGAAACCAGCAACCGGGGAAAAAACCGAAACAATAAATTTATATGTCCGATTAAAAAACCAGGCAAAGATATGATTTTTTATCTTTTCAGACATTCTATCTGTTAAGTAAATATAAGATCAAGGCTTGTTTTTCAGCATTTTCAGTTCATTCTCCATCTCGTCAATTCTCTTCATCAGCTTTTCAAAATTACGGAAATGTATGTAGGCCTTTATGTATTTCTCATGGTCAAGGGCAGGAGAACCCATAATAATTTTGCCATTTCTTACATTGGAGGACAAACCGGATTGGGCAGCAATTTTAACTTCATCACCAACAGATATATGTCCGCTAATACCCACCTGCCCGCCAATCATACAGTTCTTACCTACTTTACTGGATCCGGCTATGCCTGACTGGGCGGCAATAACAGTATTTTCGCCAATTGTTACATTATGGGCAACCTGAATCAGATTATCAAGTTTCACCCCTTTTTGTATAACAGTTGAGCCCATGGTTGCACGGTCAATAGTTGTATTGGCACCTATCTCAACATTGTCTTCCAGGATTACATTGCCAATCTGTGCCACTTTCATATAATTATTATCACTCTGTGGTGCGAAACCAAATCCATCAGCTCCTATAACGGCACCTGAATGTATTGTACAGTTTTTACTAATTACACAATTTTCGTATATTTTTACACCTGGATAAAGCATAGAACCTGACTTAATAATAACATTATCAGCAATATGACATTGGGGATATATTTTCACCGAATCTTCAATCACAACGTTCTCTCCTATGACCGTAAAATCACCAATGTATAGATCTTTACCAAGTTTTGCGCTTTCAGCTATACTTGCCAAAGACGAAACACCTTTTTTTTGTGGAAGATTTTGCTGATACAGGTTTAGTAATTCTGCCAGCGCCTGATAGGCATTTTCAACCCTGACCAAAGTTCCTGATATGGGTTTTTCAGGATAAAAATCTTTGTTAACCAATATTATACTGGCCCCGGTTGTGTATATATATTGCGTGTAAGCAGGATTTGCAAGAAAGGTAAGACTACCCGGCTGTGCCTCTTCTATTTTTGATATTGTATTTACCTTAGAATCAGGGCTCCCATCAATTTCACCCCTCAGATAGTCAGAAATTTGTTTAGCAGTAAATTCCATGAATTTTAAAAATATAAAACAATAAACCTTAAAACATCACTAATTAAAAATGGTTGCCCCAAAAGCGGGGTTTAACCAGGACGTTGAGCAGTTCGATAAACTCACTGTATCACTTGTAGAAGAAGTTATCTAACTGATATTCAGCAGGCGTTTCGACAGGTTTAACCACCAGGTAGCACTTATGAGACAGCCCGTAACATTATTAAATATTTAATTTTTCCCAAACTTCTTTGGGATAGCAAATGTAATACTTCTTAACGGGATTTGAGAGTACACGGATATTTAACTGATCAGAAATCTCTGCCATATCACTTACTGTACCATTCTTTTGTAGAATCCAGATATTCCCTACACCCGGGTCATAAGCATTATTTTCAGTATGGCCTGATAAAACAAAATATCTGGCTTCATCGGATTTTAATTGATAATGAGATGCTGTTAGTTCAGATATTTTATTCAAATAATCTGCATCAAATTCATCCTTTTGTAACTCAACCTTAAAAAGTTTTCTTGAGACAAGATTATTGCAAAGAGTCGATAAAATCTTATCAGGATGCTTTGTCCAGGTTTTAATGGAAGTAAAAACATCAAAATCATCAAGTAATGCATAATCATCGAGTAGGTCAGGTTGATTTTGAAAATCACCTGCCTTTACAGATTGACTAAGGAATCGCTTCAAGGGAGGTGTAGCAAAAATATCCTGGCCTTCAAGTCCAAGCTCTCTGGCTCTTTGTAAGATGATTATCAAAAGTTGTTCGGCAGAAATTACGGTTTTATGCAAATAAACCTGCCAATACATTAACCTTCGTGCAATAATGAATTTCTCCAGTGAATAGATCCCTTTTTCATCCGTAACAAGTTTATCATCAGCAACATTCAGGGTCTTGATGATCCGGTCGTAACTGACAACTCCTTCTGATACACCCGTAAAAAAACTATCGCGATTGAGATAATCGAGCCTGTCCATATCCAGCTGGCCGCTTACCAACTGATGTAAAAATTTTTTGCTGTATTGATTCAGAAAAATATCAATTGCCAGAGAAATGATTTCGGGCTGGTGCTTTTGCAGCTTTCTCATAAAAAGCAATGACAGTTGCTCGTGATCCATATCAATTACGAGTGTATTTTCCAGAGCATGAGAAAAAGGACCATGACCGATATCATGCAAAAGAATTGCCATGGTAACACCTTGAGCTTCATCATCTGAAATTTCAACGCCTTTGGTTCGTAAAGTGTCAATGGCCTGCCCCATAAGGTACATTGCCCCCATGGCATGCTGGAAACGTGTATGCAAAGCTCCGGGGTATACCAGATGCGTGAGGCCCAGCTGCTTGATTCGTCTTAAACGCTGAAAATATGAGCTTTCAAGAATATCAAATATTGATGGATATAACACATTGATAAACCCATAAACCGGATCATTGAATATCTTGAGTTTATTCAATCCCATTTTTTTCTTTTATAAAAAACCTAAATCTTCAATTCCATTTAATTGGTTATACAAACCTAAACTATTTTTACTAAACCTTTGATATGGAACTTAATAAATTTGAATGTAAAGCAGACAGATGAGATGATCAGGGTTGATTGATTTTAAACCAATTTTTGATGAATAATCCTTACATTTGTTATCGGGCAATTAACAATTATTGGTTTTCTGAAAAGCAATAAATACAACCCTTAGCGTTTATTGAGAGCAGCAGGATGAATTAATAATTGAATCCTGTTTTGCAATCAATAATTAATGTTCAATAATAAGGAGACAAATATATTATGGCTATTAAAGTTTTATGGGCTGATGATGAAATAGATTTACTAAAACCACACATTATTTTCCTTGAGCAGAAAGGGTATGATGTTTCAATTGCAAGAAGCGGCGATGAAGCATTTGATTTGATACTATCTAACAATTACGATATTGTATTTCTGGATGAAAATATGCCGGGACTTACAGGGCTAGAAACCCTTACCCGCATAAAGAATAAACACCCAAGGCTGCCGGTGGTTATGATTACAAAAAGCGAAGAAGAGTCGATCATGAATGAAGCCATTGGCAGTAATATTTCAGATTATCTTATTAAACCTGTTAACCCTAACCAGATATTGCTTTCGCTGAAAAAGAACCTGGAGAACAAAAAACTCATGAGTGAAAAAACCAGTATGGGTTATCAGCAGGAATTCAGACAATTGAGCATGGAAATCAGCGATCGCCCGGATCTGTCTGCATGGGAAGATATTTACCGCAAAATGGTTTACTGGGAACTTGAACTGGAAAAATCGCAGGATAGCGGTCTTAAGGAAATATTAAAGATGCAGAAATCTGAAGCCAATACAGTTTTCGCAAAATTTATTATGGATAATTACCAGGATTGGTTAACAGGTAATTCTGAAGAAAAACCAGTACTATCGCATATTGCCTTCAGGGAAAAAATAATGCCCGCATTAAAAACCGATGAGAAGTTTTTCCTCATAATTATTGATAATCTGCGCTTCGACCAATGGAAAGTTCTGCAACCGGTTATTGAGAATTATTATCGTGTTGAAAATGAGGAGATCATTTACAGTATATTACCCACTGCTACTCAATATGCACGCAATGCTTTTTTTTCCGGGTTGATGCCATCTGAAATAAAGAAAAGATTACCGCAATACTGGATCGGTGAAGATGACGAAGGCACCCGCAACCAGTTTGAATCACAGTTACTGGAAGAACAACTTAAAAGACTTGGAGCCAACATCCCCTTCAATTATCATAAAATACTTAACCTGGGTGCAGGCAAAAAACTCCTTGAAAATATCAGCAATTTCATCGATAAAAAACTCAATGTGCTGGTTTACAATTTTGTAGATATGCTGTCGCATGCCCGAACCGATATGGAAGTGATCAAAGAACTGGCAGATGATGAAGCAGCATACCGGTCACTTACCCTGTCATGGTTTGAGCATTCTCCGTTAATTGAAATTATCCGGTTTCTACATGAGAAAAAGATTAATATCATCCTTACAACTGATCATGGCGCCATAAAGGTGTCAAACCCCACAAAGGTAGTGGGCGATAAAAATACAAATACCAACCTGAGATATAAAACCGGAAGGCACCTGCAGTATAATTCAAATGAAGTTTTTGAGGTAAGAAATCCACAGGATATATTTTTACCACGTACAAATATCAGCTCGAGTTATATCTTTGCAAAGGAGGACAGGTTTTTTGCTTATCCGAATAATTTCAATTATTACGTCAATTATTACAGAAACACCTTTCAGCACGGAGGTATTTCATTGGAAGAAATGATGGTACCCTTTGTATTTTTGAAAGCACGTTAATAATACTATGACAAAAAAATTTGAAGAAATATTTACTGAAGAGCGAATTTCAGAAGTTGCCGGAAAGTTAATTCAGTTTTACCCCAAAACCCGGATATTTGCCTTTTATGGCGCAATGGGCGTGGGAAAAACAACAATGATAAAAGCTGTTTGTAAACAGCTGAAAACAAATGATACTGTTGACAGTCCTACTTTTTCAATTATAAACCAATATCTTACCGAAGAAGGAAATAATATCTACCATTTTGATTTTTATCGGCTAAAAAAAATTGAAGAAGCCTATGATATTGGTTATGAAGATTATTTTTTCAGCGGAAACTACTGTTTTATAGAATGGCCTGAGAAAATTGAAGAATTACTGCCAGATGATTGCTGCAGGGTAATGCTGACTGAACAGGAAGGAGTAAGGCACCTGAAGGTATTAGAGTATTAAAGATAAAAATCAACCATTATGCAAAGGAAAAGTCCGGAGTATATGTTTTTCAGTTCGCAGGGAAAACTACTTCATCAGGAGGAAACCCTGGAAGTAAAAAAAAAGAAGAACCGCCTGGTAATAGGCATACCTAAAGAAATTGCACTACAGGAAAAACGCGTGGCACTGGCTCCCGAAGCTGTTAACCTGCTAACGCAGAACGGACACAGTGTGATCATTGAAAAAGAAGCAGGGGTAAATGCCCATTTTTCTGACAGTGAATACAGCGAAGCCGGCGCCGAGATCATCTATGAAACCGAGGAAGTATATAAAGCTGATATCATTCTTAAAGTTGCCCCGCTCACTCCTGAAGAGATCCAGTTTATGCAACCTGGCCAAACACTCATGTCAACCATTACGCTTCCGGTGCAGACAGGATCATACTTCAAATCTCTCATGGCAAAGAAGATCAATGCAATTGCCTTTGAGCTGATAAAAGATAAAACAAAGACTTTTCCGCTTGTGAGAAGCATGAGTGAAATTGCCGGAAACACAGCCATACTCATAGCTGCTGAATACCTTTGCGATAAAAAATATGGCAAAGGCCGTATGTTTGGGGGGTTCTCAGGAATTACACCCACCGAAGTAGTTATCCTTGGTGCCGGCACTGTGGGCGAATTTGCTGTAAGAGCTGCCATGGGACTGGGTGCCATGGTTAAGGTGTTCGATAATTCAATTTATAAGTTACGCAGACTGCAAAACAGTTTGAATACACGAATATTTACCAGTATCATACAGCCCAAGGTATTACTTAAGGCTCTTAAAACCGCCGATGTAGTAATCGGAGCAATCCATTCACCCTGGGGAAGAACTCCGGTGGTCATAAACGAAGAAATGGTTGCGCAGATGAAATACGGCTCGGTAATTATTGATGTAAGTATTGATCAGGGCGGATGTGTAGAAACTTCAAAAGTTACTGATCATGCCGATCCGGTTTTCAAAAAACATGATGTTACTCATTATTGCGTACCCAATATTGCTTCAAAGGTACCACACACGGCATCCTATGCCTTCAGTAACTTCTTTGCCCCTGTTTTATTGAGCATTGGTGAATATGGAGGAATAGTTAATTTACTAAAGAGTGATCCGGGGATACGACAAGGGGCATATCTTTTCAATGGTACTCTCACAAACCAGTACATAGGTGAATATTACCAGCTTCATTATCAGGATATCGAACTGCTCATGGCTGCTTTTCAATAGCAGGTTTATACTTTGCATAAATTTTAACTTAATCAATACTATCATATGAAAAATACATTTTACCATCTCCTAATCATTCTGATAATAGCACTTCTTCCTGCAAATGTTGGGATTACATCAGAAAGAACATCTGAATTTCTCAAAAAAGAATTTGAAGGTCAAAATGGTGGTATATTACCTTACCGTATCCTTTTCCCTGAAGACTATAACCCTGATAAGCAATATCCTCTGCTCTTATTTTTGCATGGTGCAGGAGAAAGGGGCAATGACAATGAGAAACAGCTCATTCATGGATCATCTATGTTTCTGGAGCCGGAGAATCGCAGCAACTTTCCTGCCTTTGTTGTTTTTCCGCAATGTCCGGAAGATGGGTGGTGGATTGATCTCTCTTTGCGGCAGGCCTTAGATGATGATCCGGATTTGCAGGAATCAGCTGAGTTTCCCGCATCAGAATCCATGAAACTGGTCTTAGGATTACTTGACCAGCTGAAATCAGACCTGAACATTGATGAAAACAGACTTTATGTTATGGGCCTTTCTATGGGTGGTTACGGTACTTTTGATCTTTTGTCACACCGTCCTGAATGGTTTGCAGCTGCAGTACCCATTTGTGGGGGTGGAAATGCAGAACTGGCCGAAAGATATGCTCCGCACACTTCGCTTTGGGTTTTCCATGGTGAAGAGGATAATGTTGTACCGCCAGAACACTCCAGAATTATGGTAAATGCCATTGATGAAGCCGGTGGCAATGTTAAATATACTCAATATAAAGGTGTGGGGCACAACAGTTGGGATCCGGCTTTTAAAGAAGAAGATTTGCTGCCATGGATATTTGATCAAAAAAGAAAGGAATAATATACTATTGGTTTTCCCCTTAAAAAAAACAGCGCTGTAATCATACAACGCTGTTTTTTTGTGACTTGGCTGGGTCTCGAACCCAGGACCCCATCCTTAAAAGGGATGTGCTCTACCAACTGAGCTACCAAGTCAACATGAAACGATCTTAACAAAAAAGTGACTTGGCTGGGTCTCGAACCCAGGACCCCATCCTTAAAAGGGATGTGCTCTACCAACTGAGCTACCAAGTCAAAATCTGAACTTTATTTCAAAGAAAAATCAGGAAAATACCCCTGATTTTTTTGAGAGTGCAAAGGTACGGTCAATTATCTAAAATCCAAAATAAAAATATACTTTTCCGGAAGAAATTTACCCGCAGTATTACTAACATAAGGTTATCAGTTATTAATCAAGAACAGGATGGCGACTGAATTCATATTCATCCTTAAACATTTTGCGGTAGGTTACCAATGTAAATACACGATCTTTACCCAATAACTCAACGATTCGGATCATTTTGGGATTAAAGTCCCCTATCCAGGCAATATACATATCTTTATATGTATCGGTTTTAAGTATCGATTTCTGAATGGCTATTATAAGTCCACTCTCAACTCCTTTATAACGATACTCAGGTACAATTCCAAATACAATTCCATAAACTGTTTTACAGGTTTTTCTCCATTTATGGTAAAGCACCTTAAGTTTCCCCACCAGATTAAGCTTCCCGTTTACAAATCTGAATATCTCATTCAATTCAGGGATACCTACAAAAATGGCAATAGGTTTTCCGTTATGATAGGCAAATACAACAAGGTCGGGGTCTGCAACAGATTTCATGCTTTCAAAAGTCTGCAGAGCCTGTTCTTTGGTCATGGGCTTAAAATGCTTGTGAACATCGCGCCAGGCTTCATTGTAGATAGTCATAAAGTCAATCGCATACTTTTCCATCTGATTCATCTCAAGGGTTTTGAATTCATAACCTTCAGTTCTGGTAAGCCTTTCAAAGTTGCGGTGTACAAGTGGTGGCACAACAGTTTCACGACTTAGTCTGTAAATATATTGCTCGTAGTAATTCTGAAATCCGTAAGCTTCAAACAGTTCTTTGTAATAAGGCGGATTGTAATTGAGAAGATAGGGCGGAGAAGTATCAAAACCATCCACCATAAGTCCCCAGAAACGATCCTTCTCACCAAAATTTATGGGCCCGTCCATGGCTTCCATTTCCAGCCCTTCAAGCCACTTTTTAGCTGTATCAAATAAAAGGAATGCCGCATCCTTATCATTTATGCATTCGAAAAATCCCGTACCCCCCACCGGATGCTCGTAGGTAAATGCCAGCTGACGATTTACAAAAGCAGCAATACGACCAATAAGATTATTGTTGTTGTCATACAAAACCCAACGGGTAGCTTCACCCCATTGAAAGTTCTTATTTTTATCAGGATCAAAGACAGCCATGATATCATTATCCAGATGACTGATCCAGTTGGGGTCATTTTTATAAATTATACGCGGCACCTGCAGGAAATCCTTTTCCCGGGTTTTATTCTTTACTTCCTTAATTTGCATATAGCTGTTGTTAAAGAGATGTATATTTGCAAAGAAAATATTTCCCATCAACAGTTGGTATCGTTTGAACGGGAAAAACAGGAAAAAACATTCCTGAACAACAAAAATAATGTTTTAAACAAAATAATGGATAAACTAAAAGACAAAGTAGTAATAATAACGGGAGCTTCCTCGGGTATTGGCAAAGCACTGGCCATTGAAGCTATGAAAAGGGATATGCAGGTTGTATTGGCGGCAAGGCGAAAAGAACTACTGGAAGAACTGGCAGTTAAACATTCCTGGAACCCGGAAAAGTATCTTTTGGTTGGTACTGATGTTTCCATAGAAGAAGATTGCAAAAGACTTACAGATAATACGATAGCAAGATTCGGAAGAATAGATATACTCATAAATAATGCCGGCATAAGTATGCGTGCATTATTTGCTGATCTGGATCTGGATGTGATTAAAAAAATCATGGATGTAAATTTCTGGGGAACAGTATATTGCACAAAATATGCCCTTCCGTGGTTGCTGAAAAGCAAGGGAAGTGTTACGGGAGTTTCATCCATTGCCGGCATAAGAGGGCTTCCTGCCCGTACCGGATACTCAGCTTCAAAATTTGCGATGCAGGGATTTCTTGAAGCCCTGCGGACTGAAAACCTGAAAACAGGACTTCACGTTATGGTGGCCCTCCCGGGATTTACTTCATCGAATATACGTAAAACAGCCCTGGCAAATGACGGCTCGATGCAAGGGGAATCACCCAGGAAAGAGGCTGAAATGATGTCGGCAGAAGAGGTAGCAAAGCATATTTTAAAAGGAATTGCAAAACGAAAACGAACACTTGTTCTTACTGCACAAGGTAAGCTTACCGTTTTTCTTAACAAGATGGTGCCAGGCTTAACCGACAAACTGGTTTTCAATCATATGGCAAAAGAACCTGATTCTCCTTTTAAATAAGACATTAAGCTTTTGTAAAATTGAAAAAAAATAAGATTCTTTTGATAAAAAATACGTAGGTTTGTCTTTACTTTACATTCATTAAAAATCCGGATTATGAGCAACAAATTAGAAATCAGACCACTTGTAGGTTTCGGAGAATTAAAATTCGGAGCTGACCAGTCAGAGGTAGAAAACTATCTGGGTGAACCCCAGGAAATTGAAGATCTGCCGGGAGAAGCAGATGAGTCAGATGCAGAGGTTTGGAACTACTGGGATGATGGCCATACAGTTTTCTTTGAAAAAGATATGGAAAACAAATGTACCTGCTTTGAAACTGACAATGATGATGCTATCCTGTTCGGCAAAAATGTATTTGATCTTGATGAGAAACAGATCATTGAACTAATGGAAACAAATGATTACCGTGAGATAGATACTGAAGATGAAGAATGGGGTGAGAGAAGGGTATCTTACTCCGATGCGGTAATGGATTTCTATTTTGAAGATGGCAAACTGATCAGTGTGAGCTGGGGAGTAATGATCGACCTGGATAATGATCAGCCTGAATGGCCTAAATAAAAATTCTATATCTAACTATATTAACAGATTTTACCTGTCCTGATGAATTAAACAAGGACAGGTTTTTCCCTTTTAATTAAAAAATTATGCTATATCCGCTCAAATTCAAACCCATTTTTAAGCACAGGATCTGGGGCGGCACCCGCCTGAAAGATCTTTACGGAAAAGACTTTGATCCGCTGCCTAATTGTGCTGAATCATGGGAGTTATCAGGTGTGAATGAAAACCTTTCGGTGGTAGAAAATGGGTTCCTTGCAGGAAACAACATCAGCGAACTTATAGAGATTTACATGGGCGATCTTGTGGGCGACAAGGTTTTTGAAAAGCATGGTACAGAATTTCCTTTACTCATTAAACTGATCGATACCAATAGTTTTCTTTCTATACAGGTGCACCCCGATGATGTTTACGCAAGAAAACATCATAACACGGCAGGCAAAACAGAAATGTGGGTGGTACTGGCAACTGAACCTGATGCCGAGATCATTACAGGCTTCAACAGGGATGTGGTCAAGGAGACCTATCTCGATCATCTGAACAATAAAACCCTGAAAGAGATCCTGAATGTGGAAAAGGCTCAAAAAGGAGATGTATATTATATTCCGGCCGGAAGAATTCATGCCATAGGATCAGGCATTACCCTGCTTGAAATACAGCAAAGTTCAGATGTTACCTATCGTGTTTACGACTGGGATCGCAAGGATGAAAATGGCGAATCCCGTCAATTGCATACCGATCAGGCCCTGGAAGTTCTGGATTTCAAAAAGCATGATCATTATAAAACACACTACGAACCTGAAGAGAACAAGTTTGTTGAGCTTGTGAAAACCCCCTTTTTTACTACCCGTATGATGGAGTTTACAGAGGAAAGCGAAATAGACTATGCTTTTGTGGATTCCTTTGTGATTTACAGTTGCATTGAAGGAAATTTTATGCTCAATTATCCCGGGGGAGTAGAAATTGTACAGGCAGGAAACGTTGTTCTTTTGCCGGCTGAAATGAATAATATTACACTTACCCCCCAGGGAAAATGTAAGCTGGTAGAAAGCTATATCAGCTGAACTTACGACTTTTTTTCTTCTTCCACCACACCAAACATTTCGCCTATTACGCGTGTGCGGTAATCAAAGATGTGGTTCAGCCTTCTGCCAACAATCATCCAATTGATGATTCGTCCGATAAAGCCATAAAAAACCTTGTAGTGCACTGAATCAATCATTACAACATTTCCATCGGGGGTTTCTTCCAGGTAATGCTTGTGATGCCAGAACATGAAAGGTCCCAGGCGTTGTTCATCCACAAAAAAATAGGGCGCGTAGGCATGGGTGATTTCCGTTACCCAATTGAAGGGAATACCCAGAAAAGGCTTCACCTTGAAGGTAATGATCTGGCCGGCGTGTAAATCTCTCGGACCGCTAAATGACTGGATGTCAAACCCCATAAACCCGGGTGTTATTCTTTTCAGATTTTCTGGTTGCGTAAAAAACTCCCAGGCTTTGTCGATGTTTGTGGCGAGGGTTTGGCGGCGGTGGAGATGATGCATTTGGTAATATTATGGTTGAGAAGTTTAGGGGTTTAGGGGTTTAGAGGTTGAGCGTTAGCGAAATCCCGAGATCGAGAGCGATTCGGGATTTAGGGATTTAATTGGGTGAGTAACTTTTCACTTAAGGGACTGGTGCGGGAAGAGAATACGGACTGAAGTTCACCGTTTTCATCGACCAGGTATTTGAAGAAATTCCATGAAGGTACCTTCGTATTCCAGCCATTCAATTCTTTGTCGGTAAGCCACTGAAAAACAGGATGCATATCATTGCCTCTGACCGATATCTTTTCGCTCATAAGGAAGGTTACACCATAATTGCGTTCGCAGAATTCAGCAATATCATCATTAGAACCAGGTTCCTGTTTCATGAAGTTATTTGCGGGAAAACCAATGATAACCAGCTGATCATTATATTTATCGTACAATTCCTGAAGCTCGCCATACTGCGGTGTAAACCCGCATTTGGAAGCTACATTTACCAGTAATACTTTTTTACCCTTAAAATCGGAGAAGTTTATCTCTTTACCTTCCAGTGATATCGTTGACAACTCATGAAAAGATGTTTTACTTTTTGAACCGGATGGAATGGTACGGGAACTGCAACCCAGAAGTCCCAATAGTGGAATATTAATAGCCATAAAAATGAGAATGAATTTTTGCATTGTTATTATTTTAACACAATAACCTGCAAAAGGAAAGTATTGTTCAATCTCAAGTGGAAAAACTATCCTAAAGCCTATTTAATCCGGTTCTTCTCAATTTTAGCCCACGAGTCACGCAGGGTAACAGTACGATTGAATACCAGCTTTTCTTCTGAACTGTCTTTATCGTTATTGAAGTAACCAAGTCGTTCAAACTGATAAGCCTGCCCGGCAACTGCACTTTTTATGGAAGGTTCGCACCAGCCAGTAATAATTTTCAGGGAATCGGGATTAATAAAGTCTTTAAAATCCTTTCCTTCTTCCACATCTTCGGGCTCCGGTACAGTGAAAAGGCGATCATACAGCCTTACTTCTGCTTCAACAGCATGCGGAATACTCACCCAATGCAATGTGCCTTTTGCCTTGCGGGTGGTTTCCATACCGCTTTTGGTATCGGGGAAGTAGGTACAATGAATTTCGGTGATCTCACCGTTTTCATCTTTATTAACTGAATCGCAACGAATAATATATGCATATTTCAAACGCACTTCTTTACCGGGTGCAAGTCTGAAAAACTTTTTAGGAGGATCTTCCATAAAATCATCACGCTCAATATACAATTCCCGGCTGAAAGGCACCATCCGCTTTCCTGAATCGGGGTCTTCAGGATTGATCATGGCAGGCAACTCTTCTGATTCTCCTTCCGGATAATTGTCAATAACAAGCTTCACGGGATTAAGCACAGTCATGGTGCGGGGAGCTGTTTTATTCAGATCTTCACGAATACAATATTCAAGTAAAGCCACATCAATGAGATTTTCGCGCTTGGCTACCCCTACCCTGTCGGCAAAAGTTCTTATCGATGCCGGTGTATAACCTCTTCTGCGCAAACCGCTTACTGTAGGCATACGTGGATCATCCCAACCATTCACATACTTCTCTTCCACCAATTGAAGCAGTTTCCTTTTACTCATTACAGTATAAGAAAGATTCAGGCGGGCAAATTCATATTGCCTGGGCCTTTCTCCGGTAATATCAAGGTTATCGAGAAACCATTCGTAAAGCGGGCGATGGTTTTCAAACTCAAGGGTACAAATAGAGTGGGTAATTCCTTCGATGTAATCGCTTTGCCCGTGGGCCCAGTCGTATGTAGGATAAATGCACCATTCATCACCGGTGCGATGATGGTGGGCATGCATGATACGATACATAACCGGATCGCGCATATGCATATTGGGTGAAGCCATGTCAATTTTTGCACGAAGTACTCTTTCACCATTTTGAAATTCTCCTTTACGCATCCTGTCCAGTAGATCGAGGTTCTCTTCCACACTGCGGTTTCGCCAGGGGCTTTCCATACCCGGAACTTGTGGAGTACCACGGCCTTTACTCATTTCTTCGGCGCTCATGTCGCAAACAAAAGCTTTTTCGTTTTTGATGAGATATACAGCAAATTCGTATAGCTTCTCAAAATAATCGCTGGCATACCATACAGGTTCTTCCCATGTAAACCCCAGCCATTTTATATCTTCCCTAATGGCATCAACATATTCTGTACTTTCTTTTGTTGGGTTGGTATCATCGAAGCGCAGATTCGTTTTTCCATTATATTTTAGTGCAAGTCCAAAATTCAAACAAATGGATTTGGCATGACCAATATGCAGGTAACCATTGGGTTCAGGAGGAAACCGGGTAAGGACCCTGCCCTGATGTTTACCGGTTTTTATATCATTTTCAATGATTTGTTCCAGGAAATTCAGAGAAGGTTTATTCTCTGCAGTATTATTTTCAGGTTTGTTCATGGTATGATCAGGAATTTATTTTCAAAGGTGCAAAAGTAAGAAAATTAATCATGCGCTAAGTTTAACTTAAGCGCCATTTGATCTTTCCATCTCCAGGCTTACACATTTCATTTTACCTCCCATGGGTGGATTCATCTTGCTGATCTTAACTTTCAGATGTGAGATTCCATCAAATTTCTCCATTACTGCATCCAGTGTGCGCCGGGCCACATGCTCCAATAAATGACTTTTTACATCAACCTGTTCACGAATGGTATTATAAACTTCCTGGTAGTTTACCGTATCCTTCAGGTTATCAGACATTTCAGCGGTTTGCGTATCAGTTTCAATTTCCAGATTAACAATAAACTGATTCCCGATGATCTGTTCTTCTTTAAAACAACCGTGATAGGCGAAGAACTCCATATTTTCCAAAAGAATTTTTGACATAAGAATAGTTATTTGATTTAATAATCCGCAAACCTAGTAATTTTTGCAGAAACATGGGGTTAAGAAATAACATGAGAGTTTTTGGCGTTTGGCGTTTTGTGTTTGTAATCATGATAGGTTTCTGGAATAAGGGCAAACAGTTTAAACCGAAAGGAATAATTATCAGCTCTTTTCATAAACGATTGCTGAAACATAGTGCACCACCTCTGATGAAGGATACGTTTCACCGGAGTGCCCCCGGCTTATTATTTCAAATCCGGGTTGCTTCAAACTCATATAGGCCAGCTCCATAAGAGTCATAATGGGGCCGTAACCACAAACCGAGATATCATCCTGACAGATAGCAGTAAAAACACCTTCAGTATCCCATTCGCTGATCTTTTCCAGCACCTTGTCGTCAAGTGCTTTGCCCGTTTCAGGCGATACATAATGTGAAAAATCAGAAGAAGCAATTATTGCAAAATTTTTTTTCAGTTTATCATTGGCGCGAATTAATTTTCTTGCCAGCCACTGAGCAGTCTGAGGCGTTTGGTCGCGCATACTGATGGGAAGAATTGAAAATGGTTTTTCCATGAAATATTGAAGCAGCGGAAGCATCACTTCGGCAGAATGTTCAAGCTGATGAGCTTCGGGTGCCACTTCTATATCAAGAAACGGGTAAAACTCCTGATCCACATTCGTTGTGCCCAGCGGGGTACTCCAGTTTTTTGCAGCATCCAATGCAAGGGGTGGACCGTAGCCATAATGATTGGGACAAAGGATAACGACAGTTTCAGGAGCAGGATCACGTTTAGAAAGTAAATGGAAAAAAGGAGCGGCATGGCCTGCTGAATAAATATATCCTGCATGGGGAACAATGCCGCCCAGGAGGAATTTTTCTGAATATTTATCAACAGATGAAGGTATCTTTCCGGCAAGTTTCTTAAGGTAATCTGAAAGTTCTTCTTTGTGCTCCGGATAAAATTTTCCACTTACGGCTGGTTTACGAGTTGCTTGTGTTTCCATGTTAATTCATTTTAAAAATCTGGAATCCGCATTTACTGCACTTTCCATTGGGATTTGCATTTTTCAGTCCGGTTGTATATCCTCCCCTTTCCATTACTGTTGCATGGCACGATGGGCAAATGGTATCAGAAATACCACCCCAGACATGCACATTACCGGGATACACAAAAGCAAGGTGTTCTTTTGCTATTTCGCAAAACTCAAAAATAGTCTCCACCGGGGTAGGATCATTAGTAAGCTTATGCGACGGAAAATATCTGCTGATATGCAATGGGGTATGTTGTCCGGTTTCCCCTGCAAGCCACTTCACCATTTCACTGAACCTGCCGGGGTTATCATTCAGTCCGGGAACAACCAGGTAAGTGATTTCCAGGTGAGCATCGCTACCGGCAATGGCTTTGATATTTTCCAGCACAGGTTTTAAAGCAGCTCTTGCAATATTCCGGTAAAAATCAGGGTCAAATGCTTTCAGATCAATATTAAACGCATCAATATAATCCAACAGATTTTTCAAAGGTTCCGGATTTGTAAATCCATTGGAAACCATCACATTCTTCAGGCCTTTTTTTCTTGCCAGCTGCGCTGTTTCCATTACAAATTCATACCAGATGCCTGGTTCATTGTACGTATACGCAATACCAATATTACTCTCATCACCTGCTGCAATTTCAACCAGTTCTCCAGGATTGTGCACACTAAAAGGAAGTGATTCGTAAAACCCGGCCTGTGAAATATGGTAGTTCTGGCAAAAAGTACAACTCAGATTGCATCCGTAAGAACCTACCGATAAAATGCGCGAGCCCGGGAAATAATGGTACAAGGGCTTTTTTTCTATCGGATCGGTATGCAGTGCGGTAATTTTTCCATAGCTTTCGGCCAGAAGATGCCCCTTATGATTCAGCCGGACACCGCAAAGACCGCGATTACCAGCACCGATTGTGCATTGATGCGGACAAAGCTCACAAATCACTTTATCATCAGCGCCCTTATGAAAAAATACTGCCTTTTGCATAACAACACTTTTTTGAGGACTGATAAAGTTAATACATCCTTACTGGAAAATGAAAAAAGAATACTTATTTTGGTTGTCAGTTATGGCTTAAAAAACAACCATCGGAAAATATTGTTATGTTACTGTAAGCAATATTTACATAAATTTTTTAAGGAAAAGAAAACATGAAAACTATTCTCGTTACCGGCGGCACAGGCTATATTGGTGCATGGGTGGTAAAAAAACTACTTGAAAAAAATTATATTGTCAGAATGACAGTACGTGACAAAGATCAAACCCACAAGTATAAATACCTGCAAAACATGGCTGAAACGGGTCAGGGCAAGCTGGAAATTTTTGAAGCCAATCTACTTGCAAAAGGTAGTTTCGATGAGGCCGCAAAAGGTGCCGATGGAATTATTCATATCGCTTCTCCTTTTACACTCAGTTTTAAGGATGCACAAAAGGAACTGGTGGATCCTGCATTAATCGGAACCCTTAATGTTCTTGAAGCTGCCACCCGCTCAGGTACAGTAAAAAGGGTGGTGCTCACATCCAGCGTTGCTGGAGTGTATGGCGATAATATTGATATGCAGGAGGCTGGACTGGATGAATTTACCGAGGAGCACTTCAATACCACCAGTTCGGTTTCGCATCAGCCCTACTCCTATTCCAAAGTAATTGCAGAAAAGGAAGCCTGGAAACTTGCCGAACAGCAGAACAATTGGAAACTCGTGGTCATTAATCCATCTTTTGTTTTAGGTCCTCCCCTTTCCGGTAGCTCCGATTCAGAAAGCCTGAACCTGATGAAAGACATCCTGAAGGGAAAATTCTTTTTAGGAGCCCCTGATCTTTACTTTGGTTTTGTGGATGTGAGAGATGTGGCCGATGCTCACATAATTGCCCTGGAAAAAGAAGATGCAGAAGGACGACATATCATGGCCGAAAGAACCATGAGCTTATTTGAAATGACCCGGATCCTTAAAAAACTTTATGGCAGAAAATACCTGCTTCCCATCATGAAGGCTCCCAAAACGCTCTTAATGATTATTGGAGGTTTATTTAATGTTACCCCCGGATTTGTAAAAAGAAATGTGGGTTACCCTGTAAGATTCAACACCACAAAAAGCCGGAAAGAACTGGAGATTAATTATACTCCTATTGAGAAGACTTTGAAGGATATGGTGGAAAGGTTGAGAAGTTGAGATGTTTAGGGGTTTAGGGGTTTTAACAAATGGTATTTGCATCAAAATATTTTTTGGAACATAGCGTAAAAACCATTACTTTTGCAGCGGATTACAAAACCGGGTCTCGTGGCCGAGTGGCTAGGCAGAGGTCTGCAAAACCTCGTACAGCGGTTCGAATCCGCTCGAGACCTCAACCCCCATTAAACCTCTTGTTAGTCAAGGGGTTTTTTTGTTGCAGGTTATTATTGCCAACCCAAAGACTATCGGCCTAATTTCCGGGAAACGCCTCTGCCCTTTCAGCCATATTGGCTTTCAGGTTGAGTGCATACAGCCAGGAATCCATAAAATGAAGGTTTCCATAAGGAAATAAATCTTTCAGCTCCTCATTAAAAACACCTGCCGGATCCACATCTGTGCAGATAAGATAATGATCCTTTATATAGGCCCCGGTAAAATAAGGAATGGTGTCATATTGCCCGTTATCACGGTTAAAACGGACGATCCCCAGATGCTCTTCCCGGGTGGCCATGGTAGAATCTGTTTTCCAGTTTAATGGATTGATGCAAACCACAGACCGGTCAATGCGTGGTGATTTAGCATCCAGGGTGGTAAGAGAATTATACATGATGATCACACCTGTATCACTGCTTCCCAAGGCGGGAATCAGCCGATCAGGAAACGCTTCCAGCTCTTCACCGGTAATTTGCCAGCCAATCAGGTAAGCTGCTATCATTTGTTCGTACTGTTCCTGACTCATGTGGCATTTGAGAAGCTCAAGCAACACGGCGGAACCCTGGCTGTGCCCCAAAAGTATAAACGGCCTGCCACGATTGTAACGGGTCATATATAGATCAAATGCAGCGGCAATATCTAAAATCGGAACCTGCATTATTTGCTCTGTATTTTCTAAATCTTCAGTAAGGGCATTCATGGTGCGCTGACGGTAAAACGGAGCGAAGAAATTATACTCAGCGCCGGCATACACCTGATCATTGAATCGCTGGTTGCTAAAAGCCGCATCTCTTGATTCCTGCCGGGAAATATCAGTCAGAAAAGCAGGGTTTACACTGTCGATGCTGAAACCCAGCGTAGGATATACATAAAAAATATCAACTGCCCGGGATGTTTGCTCTGCAGGATTAAGGAACCAATAAACGGGATCGTGGTAATCAGGCTCCGGAGGTATCAGATCATTCTCTTTGCCGATGGTATTACAGGCAAGGAAAAACACTGTCAATAATGGGATTAAGAACTGGGTTTTCATATTCTTCATATTTAATGCCCTCTGTATTATCAAAGGATTAAAACTACAAAATATAAAGCTAACTCAGAACAGCCATTAAACATCCAAAAAAAAATTTGCGGAAAATGATACGACCCCGCCCTGGGTCGCATAAATCATCTACAATGGTTTTGTTGCCGACGATTGGTTTTGTTTGTACAATGGCGCACGGCGGTGCGCCTGGTGGTGACAAGGTAAAATGTAGGCCCGGACGGCCGTCCGGACCTGCATCGATTGCGTTCTCTACGATGATGGCGCACGGCCGTGCGCCAGAATAAAACAACGTATATTATGGTAGAAAAAATTGCAATGCATTCCCATCAAAAGCCGCAGAGCGGCGACATTATCTGTTTGTGACAGGACCACTTTAGGTGACCCCGCCAATGCCCAATCATAGTTTATCCTGCCAAACTGAATTACACTACATCTCCCCTCCTTTTCTTTATAACACCCACGATAAAAATTGCCCTCCAAAAATAAAATCCGTACTTTTGCACCCAAAATTATAAATCACTGACTAAAATACTTTTATGGCAACAACTTCAGATATTAAGAACGGACTTTGCATCGAAATGAATAATGAATTATTTGCTGTGGTAGAATTTCTGCATGTAAAACCGGGAAAAGGCGGTGCTTTTGTACGCACCAAGCTCAGGAATATGAAAACCGGTAAGGTTATTCCGCATACTTTTAACTCAGGAGTAAAGATCAACGTGCAACGGGTGGAGAGAAGACCATACCAGTTCCTTTATAAGGATGATATGGGCTACAACTTTATGCATACTGAAACATATGAACAGATCCCCATTCCCGAAGAGATCATCAATGCACCTGCTCTTATGAAAGAGGGCCAGACTGTAGAGATCGTTTTTCATGCCGATACTGAAACTCCACTGAGTTGCGAGCTACCTCCATTCGTAGAACTGGAAGTTACTTATGCTGAACCCGGTGTAAAAGGCGATACCGCCACCAACACACTTAAACCTGCAACTTTAGAAACCGGAGCTACAGTAAACGTACCCCTTTTTATTGAAGAAGGCGAAAAGATCAAAGTAGATACCCGTGATGGTTCTTACTCTGAACGCGTAAAATAATCCAAACCCATATTTTTTTACAATGAGATTAGAACCATCTCAAACCCTGCAGCAGATTGCCAGCCTTATAGATGCAGCTTTTGCAGGTAGTCCCGATTTTGAGATCACCGGAATCAACGAGATCCACAAGGTTGAACCCGGTGATCTTACTTTTGTGGATCATCCCAAGTATTACGACAAGGCTCTGAAATCAAAGGCCACAACCATTATCATCAACAAAGAAGTGGACTGCCCGCCGGGAAAGGCACTGATATTTTCTGATGACCCTTTCCGGGATTATGTATATCTCACCAAACACTTCAGGCCCTTTGAGCCCTCACAAAGTATGATCAGCTCTACTGCCATTATTGGCGAAGGTACAGTCCTGCAGCCCAATGTTTTTGTGGGAAATCATGTTATTATAGGCAAGAATTGTATCATACACCCTGGTGTAACTATTTATGATCACAGTGTTATCGGCGATAATGTCATCATCCACTCGGGCACGGTTATCGGTGCCGATGCATTTTATTTCAAACGCCGGCCCGAATACTGGGACAAAATGGAATCATGTGGCAGGACGGTAATCGAAGATAATGTGGAAATCGGTGCATCGTGCACCATCGACAAGGGAGTAAGTGGCGATACTATAATCGGCCGGGGGACCAAGCTCGATAATCTCATTCAGATAGGCCATGACACTGTAATTGGTAAAAACTGTCTTTTCGCTGCCCATGTGGGTATAGCCGGCTGTGTAATCATTGATGATGATGTAATCCTTTGGGGCCAGGTGGGCGTGCAGAAAGATCTTACCATTGGAAAAGGTGCCGTTGTTTTGGGACAATCAGGGATTTCAAAAAATATTGCAGGTGGTAAAACCTACTTTGGTTCACCTGTAAGGGAGGCCAGGGAAAAAATGAAGGAACTGGCACTGCTCAAAAAGCTTCCTGAAATACTGGGCAAACTCTGAAAGTCGGCAAACTTTACATAACATACCCCTGAATACTTTAACAAAGTTCAGGGGTATGTTATGTTTATGATAAAATTTTAATATTCTGCCGAATCTGCAAACTCACCCTCATCGTACTTCGACGGACACTTAAGCAGCAGTTGCGACGCCACAAAATTGTCATGATTGTATGAACCAACCAGTACAATCTGATCAAGTTTTTCAAAATCCTGTGGTTTGCCACCAAAGTAAATTACTTTGCTCTCTTCTCCATCATTATCAAACATGTAAAAAGAAAAAGTAAGTGTGCTTTGTTCTATTTTTTCTTCAATGGGTTTGTCAGGGTTCAACTCGCCAATAATATGAAATTGCCTGCCGGGATATTCGCGGGCTTCGGCAAAGCTGGCGTAAGTATCAGCATCATAAACCGTAGTAATGATGGCCGCCACAGCTATAACAACAAAGACAAGTGCAGCTATATGAGTTTTCTTCATTTCCTTATTTCCTTATTTCTTACTTTCTTACTTTCTTACTTTCTTACTTTCTTACTTTCCCTCTCTGCTTCCATTTCCGAGATTTTCTTCTCCATTTTGCTTAGTTTTCGTTCCAGAGAAAACAGAAAAAGAGCTAATCCTGCAAAAATAATGGCAAGCACCAATGCAACTACAAATATATTGTCATGTATTTCCATTTTAGATTTCTGAATTTAAATAACTGATTTTTTCTTGTACCTTATCGGTTCTTTCCACGATTGTATAGATCCAATACGAAAATAATATCCATCCCAAAATGGCAGGGAAAAAGACTTTTCGCATAATGGGATCGAGATCACCGGTGGCCAGGGCCGGATTGCCATCAGCGCCCGGATGAATAGAAGGACCTGAAATGCGCGGTAAGATCATAATGAAAACAAACATAATTACAAACGCAAAGATTTTATATACAGCAGCCAGCCGGGCTCTTTTCTCAGGGTCATCAACAGATGATCTTAGAATAAGATAAGCCAGGTAAACCAGTATACCCACTGCAGCTCCATTAAGTTTGGGATCATTCACCCACCAGGTTCCCCACGTGTTTTGCGCCCATATCATACCGGTAATAATACCCAGGATACCGAACACAAGTCCTGTTTTTACTGTAGCAAAAGCCATACGATCGTATTTAAGATCGAAACGACGCAGATACATGAGACTGAACAGAAATCCCAGGAACAGGATAAATATCATGGAAAACCACATTCCTACATGAAAGTAAATATTTCTGATGGTTTGATGAATTACAGGAAGTGCCGGCACATCAAACAACAAACCACCCATAATAACATATACGAGCAGTAAGATTGTAAAAATTTTCCAGGTATAATTCCAGTATTTTTTCGTCATGTACAAATTACAGTTTATTCTTTCCAAAGATACGGAAACAAAATACTTGATAATGTTAAAGAAATCATAACCAACAGTAATATTACCAGCAGATCATTCAAAATATCCAAAATACCTGCCCCCTGTATTGCTGCCAGTGAAGCTCTTATCAAAACCAGCAGCAATGGAAGCAGAAGCGGAAATCCCAGGATAGCCATCAGGGTAAAATTGTTCTTTGCCTGGCTGGCAATTGCCGAAATCATGGTGAGCACTGAAGAAAACCCAACCACACCGGTTAGCAGCACAAGCCAGTACGAAACATTTGTACCTGCAATATTGCCCATAAAAAGATTGAAAAGCAAAAAACCCAGCACGCCAAGCACTACCATCACAATGCTGTTGATCAGTATTTTTGAAAAAATTATGGCCGAAGGCGTTACCAGTGTATAGAGATACAATTTACGCCCGGTGGTTTCGTCGTTAAAACTTTTCAAAACCAGGTTAAGAGATGCAAAGGCAATGATAATCCAGAAAAGCGCATTCCAGGTGGCAACTGACATGATACCTGCAAAAGAAAGATAACAGATAAAAATAGTGGATACCAGGTAAAGCATGATGCCACCCAAAGCATGTTTCTGGCGCCATTCCAGCAAAAACTCTTTATGTAACAGGTTTACTATTTCATTTATTACCATAGGTATTATCAATTCAGGCAAAGATACACCAATTTGCTAAAAATTTACAAACACAAAAGAGAAGGGCTGCACATGGCAGCCCCGCAGTTACAAAAAATCAAATTGAAGAGTATTTTAATCCGAAGTGGTTTACCTTTTTACAAATTTTGTTTGTTTCACCTTATTACCACATTTTACAGTAATAATATAAATTCCGGGATACATATCGCCAACATCAATGCTCAATCTTTCTGCACCGCCGGCATTATCAAATGAAATGCTTTTAACATTCTTACCCACAATATTGGTAAGATCAACACTAATAACTGCTTCGCTGCAAAATGCTGCATTGGTTTCCACATTAAGGATCTGGCTTGCCGGGTTGGGATAAACCTTAACCAATTCCTGATCAGAGAAATGATCTTCCACACTTACGGTTCCAATCATAAATGTTTCTGTAATGAAGCATCCTGCTTCATCAGTAACGGTAATAGTGTATGAACCGGGTGCCAGACCTGTAAGTACCGGAGTTTGTTGCCCGGTATCCCATGAGTAAATATATTCACCTTCACCGCCACTAACACTTACAACGATACTGCCGTTTTCAGCACTATCGTTGCTGTGCACTACATCAGCAGAAAGCAACAATGAATCATTTGCCTGTATAGTATATGCATTGTTGAAAACGCAGTTATGAAAATCAGTAATGGTAATTGTGTAATCTCCACCCTGCACATCAAGCAGGTTCAGGTTAGAAACCCCGTTGCTCCAGATATAGGTATAGGGGGCTGTGCCTCCAAGGGTTTGCAGGTATATGCTTCCCTGTTCTTCATTGGCACAAACAATATGTTCAATAGTAGCATTGGCAAGGAGCGGATCAGGCTCAATAATCTCAAAAGATTCCATCCCGAAACAACCATCATCAGTAACCTGCAGGGTATAAAGACCGGCAGACAGATTAGTGATTCCCGGGGTAGTGCTTTCATCTTCATCATTCCATAGAAATTGTGGATTTGTTCCACCGTTTACAGTAACATCTATCGCTCCGTCATCTTCGCCATGGCAACTGATAGTGGTAATATTTGCAGTTATCTCAGGTGCGCCTGCATCACTAACTTCGAGAGTTAATATTCTTTCACATTCATCTTCACTCAACACACTAATGTAGTATTGCCCGGCAGGAAGGCCTTCCACCAAAAAGTCGGGTGAATCATCACCTCCATCCGGATCTTCAACTATCACACCATTCTCATCATTGATAAGGGTATAAACATACGATGCTTCAGGGTCTTCTGAAAAAATTGCAATAATCCCTGAACTGCCACTGCAATCTTCCGAATCGGTAACACCCCAGTTGACCTGTGGCATTTCTCCTATGCTGTTAACAATGAAACTTTGCTCTATATCACAACCAAACTTGTCTGCCACCTGCAGAACATAGGTTCCGGGGGCAAGGTTACCGATAGCAGGCTGATCCAGACTGTTCGACCATTGAAAATGGTAAGGTTCGCTTCCATTGGTGATTTCCACCATAATCTCACCATTGTTAAATCCGCAAGTGGCATCAAAAACAGTATAATCCAGTTCCAGATCATAGATTTCTTCTGATATGGTAACATCACCTTCGTAGGTGCATCCATTGACATCGGCAACAGAAAAAGTATAATTTCCGGCTGTAAGGGTATCAAGCAAACCTTCTGCAGTTGTATCAATTCCATCCCAGTTAAAAGTAAATGGAGCCACGCCGGCCTGGGGAACCAGTTCAATACTTCCGTTGGCATTTCCGCAATATGCCGGTTGTACAAAAACATCAACAGGCATCTCATCAATGTTTCCAACTTCTACTGTTATATTTGTTTCGCAACCGTTGGCATCGGCAATAATAACGTTGTAACTGCCCGGTGAAAGATCTTCAGCTACCGGTCCGTCAAGGGTTTCGTCATGCGACCAGTCATACACAAAAGGTTCCTGGCCATTGAGCGGGATCATGGTAATAACGCCACCGGTAGCACACATGGCATCAGTTACTTCAAAATCCATACTGATATCCACATCTTCCACAGCAACAGAAAGATCGGCAACGCATCCATATCCATCGGTTACGGTAAGCTCGTACTCACCGGCCGGCAGGTTTTCGCGAATGGGTGAGTTCAGCAATGGATCATCAGTCCAAAGGTAATTCCACGGACCTGTCCCGGTTAACGGAACCACTTCAATGGAACCGCTTTCAGTGCCACAAACCGCATCCTGAACAATAAAGTCATACAATGGGTCGCATGCTACTTCATGGTTACCAAAATGCAGATTGATCATGGGAACTGCAGCCAGCTCATTCCAGCTGTTATCTGTAAATTCAAATGCAGCAGAGGCAGGTTGTTTTACAAGATTTTGGGTAGCAAGCGCCACCTGATCTCCTGCGGGTGCATAAGCTGCCACTATATAATCACCGGCCGGCATGATCAAAGTTTCATCCAGGGGAAGGACAAGAAATACAGGCTCTTCTGAATCCGGAGGTGTTATATCATCAGATGAGAGTAAGTAAAAATCGTTTGATTCGTATATTTCGGTAAAAATGCCATCGTTATAACTGTAAAGTTTAATTTTCAACCGGGCACCTGGTTCAGAGTTTTCGTGCAGAACAAAACCCACTGATGTGGCTTCCATCTCACTGAGCAAAGTGAAGCGATTTCCTGCAGTGAGATCTCCTGCTTCCCGGGAATAAAACAATTCGGTGTTGTAAACATCAGGAGAGCGTGAGTAAACTGTGTCGGTAATATAAAACTCAGCCGTTGCCAGGTTATTGGCAGGCACTTCATCAATCTGCATCTGTGATAATGCAAATTCTGCCGTATACTCTCCTCTGCCAGGTGGCATAAACTCACCCGGAAGCATCAGATTCAGTTGCTCACCCGAATCCATTGCATCAATAGTATCATTAGTTGCATTGAACAGCAGGTTGTTTACAGCAGTTTCAAGCACTATATCGTTTTGCACAAACCCACCGCTATTACGTATTTCAGCAGAAAACTGAAATGGCTGCTGCTGGCCTGCAGGAATTTTAGTGTATCCGTTATTATAAGTTATACTTGTGATTTCCATATCGTTATCGACATAAGATACCAGCGTTACATCATCAATCATCCACCAGTAATGCGTTGCACCGGTTTTGCGAAAACGTATCCAAACCTGATCGTGCCCGGCGGCCACAGACGAAATATTGATAACCTGGTTTACAGGATTGGCACTGGTATTGTTTGGAGCAAGCCCGTTACGAACATCCCAGCTAGTCCAGTTTTCGCCATCGGTACTAACTTCGGCTACTATCTCAACCTGGGCCGGAGAACAGCAA